>JAZUNC010000001.1:0-7371 GCA_045603945.1 Acutalibacteraceae bacterium
ATTAAAAACAAATCACAGTTGATTATGTCAATTCTGTCTCCATTGAAAACAAAAAGGTGTTGTGTTAGAATACAAATGATGAAAGTGCTTTCTGAAAAAAATAATATACGAGGTAATTTTATGGATATAATGATTGGTAAAAACATAGCACAACTTCGCAAATTGAAAGGAGCTAAACAAGATGAGTTAGCAAGATTTGTTGGTGTAACGGCACAAGCGGTTTCCAAATGGGAAAATGGCGGTGTGCCTGATACTGAACTGTTACCGAAGATAGCTGAATTTTTTAATGTATCAATTGATGAATTATTTGGTAGACAGAATAACACACCTATTGATATTCAAGATTTGATTCTGGAGGATATTTCAAAAACAAAAGCTGAAGATCGTATTTCAAGGGCTTTTGAACTGTGCTGGCTGATAGAACAATCTATGTACGGCACAATACTTTCAGATCCGCAACGCTTTAAAGAAGAAGCAAAGACACACAGTGAAAATGACCAAATCTATTCTCAAGTTCTTGTTGATACGGGATATACAGAAATGGGGTTATTTAACCGCATAAAGTATTTTTTGGTAGTTCCCGATGCACAGGATAAGGACAAAGCACTTTTAAGCGGAATAGATTATCCCTCGTTTTTCAAATTGATGGCAGACAGAGATATATTCAATGCCCTTGTGTTTTTATATAAGCGAGAAAGCTTGAACTCTTTTACCGAAAAGTTGTTAATTAAAGAATTGTCAATTTCAAAAGAAAAGTCAGCTCAAATTATAACAGAATTGCTGCGGTTGCACATACTTGTAAAAACAGTAGCAGAGGTTGATGATGAGCTGGTTGAGTTTTATCAGTTCTGTGCTCGACCGTCTTTTGTATCAATGCTGATTTTCGCAAGAGAAATGATAGATATTCCAAATAATTTTTATGTAAACAATCAAAACAGGCATAAACCGTATTTAAAATAGTTCGTGCTCACAACTCATTCGCCTCATCTCTTGGTACCTTCCCCTCAAGGGGAAGGTTTTTCGGAAACGGTTGCCGTGTGGATTTGCGGTGCATTACTTTCTATAATACTTCGGTGATTTGCCGTAGGTTTTTTTATAAACTCTGCTAAAATAGTTGTAATCGGAAAAGCCTATGCTGTGTGCAATTTCGGATATTGAAAAATCAGTAGTTTTAAGCAATTTTTTTGCCTTGTGCATCCTTCGTCGTAAAATGTATTTTGAAATTCCCGTTTTAAGCTCGTTTCTGAAAATTTCATAAAGCTTTGTTCTGCCGATATGTAATTCTTTGCAAAGCTGTTCTACCGATATATCTTCGTGCAAATGGTTTTCTATATAAGCCTTGGCGGCATCGAATATCTTATCGTTCTCAGGGGTAATCAGTTCTTTATACACAATATAAGAAGTACAGGCTTCCATAATGTTTGCAGCAGCGAGTATTTCTTCGGATGATTTATAAGGAATCTTTTCAATGGATTGCTTTAATGCATTAACGTCAAGATTGTACTTTTCTTCCCATAATTTTGCGGTATTATATATATTACTTTTGTCCAGCGAATCGGTTATTTGACCAAACATCAAATAGCCGATAATTTTTTCGTTTTCGTGCAGGGGTATTACTGCTTCGGCAAGACCTGCGTGACACTTATATATAATCAGAGAATTCTGTTTTTCACATTCTCTAAAAGAAGATATATCTGCATAGTCGCACTTTATGCGTGTTTCGGGACAGCTTTTCATTAGTTTGCAAAAATCACAGTTTTCTTTAGGGTAGGATATCATTTCGTGAAAATCGGCATCAAACAGTACAAATCTCATACCCGAAAGCATATACAAGGATTTCATAAGTGCTTCTAATCGGGAACTGTCAAACTGTAATGTCATAAAAATTCGCCCTTCCGTACAAATTTACCATTTTTCGTATGATGGTGACTATAATTATACAACATATTCTATTAAAATGAAAGTAGTAATTTTAATGGAGGTAATTCTATGAAAAAACAGACTTTTGCTTTATTTTTCGGCAACCGCGGCTTTATGCCTGCCGAGCTTATTGAGGGAGCCCGTGAAGATATGGTCAAGGCCGTAACCGATGCAGGCTACGACTATATTATTATGGATAAGGAGGCTACTCGTTACGGTGCGGTAGAAACCAGAGACGAAGGCAGAGCTTATGCAAAGTGGCTTAAATCTCACGAAGGCGAATACGACGGAGTTATCCTCTGTATGCCTATCTTTATCGATGAAAACGGCGCTATCGCCGCACTTCAGGATGCAGGCGTACCCATTTTAATGCAGGCATATCCCGATGAGATTGGAAAGATGGACTTTAAACATCGTAGAGATGCTTATTGCGGCAAATTCTCTGTAACCGACGTGTTCGAGCAGTACCGCGTTCCCTACACCGTTATGAAGCCCCACGTGGTTCATCCTTTAACTGCTGAATTCGCACAGAATCTTCATGATTTTGCTGCAGTTTGCCGCGTAGTAAATGGTATGAAGCGTTTCACCATCGGCTGTATCGGTGCAAGAACCACCGCCTTCAAGACAGTTCGTTTTGACGAGGTAACAATGCAAAGACACGGCATCAATGTTGAGTCTTTCGACCTTTCCGAGCTTTTTGAGTTTGTTCGTGCTAAGGACGACAACGATGAGAAAGTGGTTGCTAAGAAGGCTGCTCTTGAAAAGTACACCGATTTCTCAATGGTGCCTGAAGAGAAGAAAAATATGCTGGCAAAAATCAGCGTAGTTATTGACGAATACATAGAAACCTATCATCTTGATGCTATTTCTCTTCGTTGCTGGAACGAGATGGAAACATACTTAAGAGTATGTCCCTGCGTTCTTATTTCCGAGCTTAACGACAGAGGAATCACCGCTTCCTGCGAAATTGATATGTGCTCTGCAATTACAATGCGTGCACTTGCCCTCGCTACCGAAGGCCCTGCCGCTTGCCTTGACTGGAACAACAACTACGGCGACGATCCCGACAAGGTAATCCTCTTCCATTGCGGTTCTACCGCTCAGAAGCTTATGGCAGGAAAGGGTACAGTAACCTCTCACAAGATGTTTGATAAGGGCGATCCCGGCAGCGGTTGGGGTACAAACGAAGGCAGAATTGCCGCATTCCCCATGACCTTCTCAAACTGCAAAACCGAAGACGGTAAGATCACTATTTACTTCAGCGAAGGCGAATTTACAGACGACGATATCGAGAAGGAGTTTTTCGGTTGCGGCGGTGTTGCTAAGATTGACAACCTTCAAGACAAGCTTATCAAACTCGCTCGCGGCGGATTTAAGCATCACACCACCGTTGCAAACGGCCATGTAAAAGCTGTTTTAGAGGAAGCCTTTAAGTATTATCTCGGTTATGATGTTGTAAGCATAGAGGATTAAGCTATGGTGATTGGTGGACTTGACGTAGGAACAACAGGCTGTAAAATTGCTCTGTATGACGAAAAGGCACAGCTGCTTGCCACCTACTATAATGAATATGATGCCATTCATAAAGACGGTCAGCACGAAATTGATTTCGCTGACGTTAAAAGCGGTATTTTAGGACTGCTTAAAATGGCAGTACGCGAATATAAAATAGATGCTCTGGGTGTTACCAGCTTCGGCGAAACCTTTGCTATGCTGGACGAAAATGACAATATTTTAGCACCCTCCATGCTTTACACCGACCCAAGAGGTAAAGAAGAATGTAACCTTCTTTGCGAAAAACTGGGTGAAGACAGGCTGACCCTGCTTACAGGCGTTAAGCCTCACCCTATGTACAGCATATCAAAGATAATGTGGCATAAGAACAACAATCCCGAGGCATTTGCGAACTGCAAACGCATACTTTTAGGTGAGGATTTTGTTGTTTACACCTTAACGGGAAATGCACAGATAGATTATTCTCTTGCCGCCCGTACAGCAGCCTTCGATATTGAGAAGAAATGCTGGATAGAAGAGGTTTTTGCTGCCGCCGAGGTTGATGTTTCGCTTATGTCAAGGCCGGCTCCGGCAGGAACTCCGGCAGGAAATGTTAAGACCGAATTAAAGCAGGAGCTTGGTATCGATTACGACATCCTTGTTGTCAACGGTTGTCACGACCAGGTGGCTGCAATGATCGGTTCAGGCGTTTTCAGTGCCGATCAGGCTATGGACGGCACGGGAACGGTGGAGTGCATTCCTGTTATTTTAAAAGAAAAACCTTCGGATATAGGTTTTTACGAGGCTGGATATTCGGTAGTTCCGTATCTCGACGGTCTATATGCTTGTTATGCCCTGTCCTTTACAGGCGGTGCAACCCTTAAATGGTTTAGAGATAACTTTGCCGAGCTGGAATGGCAAAATTCCGAAAAGGACGGAAAAAATGTTTATGCCGTTCTTGATGCCTCGGTAAGTGACAAGCCTACGGGAATACTTGTACTTCCCCATTTTGCAGGGGCAGCAACTCCCTATATGGACAACGACTCTAAGGCGGCATTTATAGGAATAACCCTTGAAACCACAAAGTATGATCTTTACAAAGCCCTAATGGAGGGAACCTCATACGAAATGTTGCTTAATTTCAACACAATGAAGGCCTTAACAGGAGAAATTGAAGAAATTAGGGCAACAGGCGGAGGTGCTACATCGGATGTTTGGCTGCAGATAAAAGCAGATATTCTAAACACCGAAATCACCGCCCTTTCCTGCAAGGAGGTAGGTGCAGCAGGCACTGCCGCACTGGCTGGAAAGTCCATAGGTGCATATGAAAAACTCGAGAGTGTTATAGAAAAAATGGCAATAGTTCGGAAAATTTTCGTTCCTAACCAAGAAAATCACGAAATATACTCAGGCTATTACAAAAAATATGCGAACATATACAATGCGGTAAAGGGGCTTTAAAAAATGAAAGATTATGTAGGAATTCCTTTACAGACAAGAGGCGTAGAGCAGTATGTTCTGTCCGGCGGTAAGGGTAACGGCATGCACTTTCTTTATGTCCGCAACGGACTTGGTCTGGAAGCGTGGATATCCCTTGACCGTGCAGGCGATGTTTCCCGTGTAAATTTCAAAGGCGACAATATGGGATATTTTGCACCCTGCGGTTATGTTGCACCGCAGTATTACGACGGTGTGGGAGCAGGATTTCTCAAATCCTTTACAGCAGGCTTTTTTACCACCTGCGGACTTACCGCAGTAGGATCTCCTTGTACCGACGAGGGTGAAGTACTGCCTTTGCATGGCACTGTTTCACACATTCCTGCCGAGCTTCTTTCGGTAGAAGAAACCGATAAAGAGGTTGTAATAAAGGTAAGGGTGAGAGATGCCGCTATTTTCGGAAGAAAGCTTGTGATGAACAGGACTTACACCTTTTCTTATACCGAAAATTCGTTCAATGTGAGTGATACCGTAACAAACGAAGCGGATACTCAGTCGCCTTATATGATACTTTATCACTGTAATATGGGTTATCCATTGCTTTCCGAAAACAGTATTGTTAAGATACCCAACGATTCGGTTACACCGAGAAACGATCACGCTAAGGAATATATCGACTCTGCTTTGCAGATGGAAAAGCCGCAGACCGGCTATGAAGAGTGCTGTTACTACTACGATGTGAAGCAGTCTGATGGTAAGGCCAAGGTGGGAATATTCGGCAATGACATTGGCAAGGGCCTTGTTATGAGCTATGACAAAGAGAATTTGCCCTGTTTTATCGAATGGAAGATGATGGGCAAAACAGACTATGTCCTTGGCTTAGAGCCCGGCAACTGTACAGCCGACGGCAGAGACGTGCTTCGTAAAAACGGCACCCTTAAATTTTTACAGCCCGACGAAAGCGGTACAACTGCTGTGAAATTTACATTTGTATCGGATAAAAAAGATTTTGAAGGAGCGTTTTAAATGCTTGTAACATTAAAAGAAATACTTAAAATTGCAGAAGAAAAGAATATTGCTATAGGCTCATTCAACACACCGAATATGACCAGCGTAAAGGCTGTAATCGGTGCTGCTGAGGAACTGGGTCAGCCTGTAATCATTATGCACGCACAGGTTCATGAGGAGATGGGTCTTTGCAAGATGGATGAAATCTCACAGGTTATGCTGATGTTTGCAAAGAAGGCTAAGGTTCCTGTTTGTGTTCATCTTGACCACGGTACCGACCTTGAGTATGTAAAACGTGGCTTAGAGCTTGGCTTTACCTCTGTAATGTATGACGGCTCAACCCTTTCTACAGAAGAGAATGTCGCAAACACCAAAGCCGCTGTAGCTGAGGCTAAAAAGACAGGTGCATCGGTTGAGGCAGAAATCGGCTCTATGGGTGCGAGAGAAGGCGGCGGCGGAAACGACGCTTCTATCTATACCGATCCCGACGCTGCTGTAAGCTTTGTGGCTGATACAGGAATTGACGCACTTGCATGTGCTTTCGGTACTGCTCACGGATTTTATAAGGATGCCCCCAAGCTTGATTTTGAAAGACTTTCTAAAATCAACAGCCTTATAAATGTTCCCATAGTTATGCACGGCGGTTCAGGTGTAAGTGAAGATGATTACCGCGAGGTAATTAAACGCGGTGTTCGCAAGGTAAATTACTACACCTATATGGCAAAAGCAGGAGGCGAGGCTATTTCCAATAAGGAATATGCCCAGTTCCACGATGTGCTTACCGATGCTGAAAAGGCTATGAAAGAAAATGTCAAAGCGGCAATAACCGTTTTTTCAAAGCTATAATTAAAGACTAAAAATACATAGGGTATAGCAAGGTGCTACGGCATCATGCTCTACCCTATTGCATTCAGAGGTGCTATAGATGAAACTTGATTTTTCACAAAACGGTTTAAAGGTTGTGTTTGAAATAACCGAGCAGCAAACGGTTGCCCTCGAAAGCTTCTGTTTGTCTTCGTATGAGCCCAAGCCGAAAGCCACCCTTAAATGGAGTGGTATAAGCGATGTGCATATTGCAGGGGGAAACCCTGATGATCATCACGGTGCAAAACACACCGGAACATCAGAAAGCTTCACATTAAAATACGATAGCCACAAATACTTTGAAAACGAGTACGGAAACAAGCTGGAGTTTTATCTTCGTAACGATAAAATTGCAGTAACACAGCATTATCAGTTTTATAAAAACATTGCGGCTGTTCGCTCTTGGGCAACGGTGACCAACATATCCGAGGAAATGGTTGGTCTTGAGTATGTTTCTTCCTTTGCTCTTACCGGTCTCGAAGATGATGGTACTACAGTTTATCTGCCACATAATTCCTGGTGCTGTGAATGCGGTTGGAAAAAGTACACCCTTCCCGAGATTGGATTTGACCGAATAAACGGCTTCACCATGAAAAGGGTTTCCGCTCATAATACAGGCTCTTGGTCGAGCAAAGAGTATTTGCCTAT
>JAZUNC010000002.1:0-6300 GCA_045603945.1 Acutalibacteraceae bacterium
AAGCTCCCCAGGTTGCATATCACCAATTTGTCTTTTGCCCATAAGACGGATACTTATAATTACTATAATATAAAGAATTATTGTTCTGTAAACCGTTATAAACATAAAAAAATCACCGTAAATATTATTTACGGTGATTACTTGTTTTATGTGTTTTTGATTTTATAGGATAATCTCATCAAGGTATCGCCAAAGTGAACGTTTTCGACCGAAACCTCGGGATGCTTTATACCTATATCGTAATGTGAGAAGTTCCAAAAGCCTGTAACCCCTAAATTAATAAGCCGTTCGGCAAGGTCGGGCGCGGCAGGTGACGGCACGCACATAAACGCTGCCTGCGGATTGTTTTTCTTACAGAAACTTTCAAGTTCGTCTAAAGACCGCACCGTAATATCGGCAACAGTTTTTCCTATAACATCAGGGTCTACATCAAAAGCACCTATAAGCTGAAAGCCCTGCTTTTTGAAATTCATATTCTCGGCTACCACAACACCCAGCTTACCCACACCCAGCATAATCGCCTTGGTCGGTGTGTTAAGACCGAGTATTTCGCCGATGCCGTCATAAAGCATTTCTATATTGTATCCATAGCCCTGCTGACCGAAGCCGCCGAAGCAGTTCAGGTCCTGCCTTATCTGGCTGGCGGTAAGATTCATACGCTTTGCCAGCTCGCCTGAGGATATTCTTGTAATGCCCTGTTTTTTAAGCTCACCTAAAAAACGATAGTATCTGGGAAGCCTCTTTATAACTGAAGCTGATATGTGATTTTCTTTCATATTATATATTGCCTCCCCACAAAAATTTTTAATACACATATTATTATATACATTTTTTAAAAAAAGTAAATAAAAAAACTTGACAAACCCAAAAAATCTGATATAATGAAATCAGTAAAGATTACTATTTTCAAAAAGGAGGTAGCCGATGAAGAATTATTCAAGGCAGCGTGAAGCCGTTTTAAATGTGCTTTGCTCAACCAAAACCCACCCCACCGCCGCCTGGATATATGAAAATGTCCGTCTTGTTATTCCAAACATCAGCCTTGGCACGGTATACAGAAATCTGACCGTGCTCGAGCAGGAGGGAATTATCAGAAAAATTCCTGTTGGAGATAATCACGAGCATTTCGACGGCGACACATCCGAACACAGTCATTTTTACTGTAAATCCTGTCAGCAAATTACCGACATCCCCTTAGACACCTCTGACGCCTGCAAAAAAGTCGAACAAACTGAGGGCGTAGAGATTGAATTGGCTACATATACCTTTGTCGGTATATGCAAAAATTGTTTAAAAGAAAAAAATTAATTATTTTGGAGGCAAAAAAATTATGAAAAAATATGTATGTATGATCTGCGGCTACGTTCACGAAGGCGACTCTGCACCCGACGAGTGCCCTATCTGCAAGGCAAAGGCCGAAAAGTTTAAAGAGCAGGCAGGCGAAAAGAGCTGGGCTGCTGAGCACGTTGTAGGCGTAGCAAAGGGCGTTGACGAGAGAATTATCGAGGGTCTTCGCGAGAACTTCAACGGCGAGTGCTCTGAAGTAGGTATGTACCTTGCAATGGCAAGAGTTGCTCACAGAGAGGGTTATCCTGAAATCGGTCTTTACTGGGAAAAGGCAGCCTATGAAGAGGCAGAGCATGCTGCAAAATTTGCAGAGCTTTTAGGTGAAGTTTTAACCGACTCTACCAAGAAGAACTTAGAGATGCGTGTAGATGCCGAAAACGGTGCTACTATGGGTAAATTCGAGCTTGCAAAGCTTGCTAAAGAACTTGGTCTTGATGCAATTCACGATACAGTTCACGAAATGGCACGCGATGAGGCACGTCACGGAAAGGCTTTTGAAGGTTTGCTTAACCGTTACTTTCGCGGCTAAACCGAAATTAGACCCCACCGCCCTATTTAAGCTTTCATACGGTCTTTATGTGCTTACCGTTGGAGGCAAAAAGGAAAACGGATGCATAAGCAATACGGTATTTCAGGTTTCTGAAAATCCCACAAGAATAGCGGTTTCGGTTCAGAAGGGTAATCTTACCCGTGAGCTTATTGAAGAAACAGGCGTATTTAATATCTCGGTGCTCACAGAGGATGTTCCTTTTGAATTGATACGGCACTTCGGAATGCAGTCGGGCAGAGATGTGGATAAATTCGCCACCTTTACCGATACAGCTGTCGCCGCAAACGGTATTAAATATATTTCGAAATATACGAATGCCTTTTTATCGGCTAAGGTCATATCAAAAACCGACCTTGACAGCCACCTTTTCCTTGTGTGCGATATTACCGAGTCGCAGGTGCTGAGCTCTGCTCCCTCCTGCACCTATGCCCATTACCACGCGGCGGTGAAACCTAAAAGATAAATATCTTCAAGAGGGGCATAATTGCCCCTCTTGTTTTATATAATACTACAGGAGGTAGGTTTTATGAAAAAATTGTTAGCCATTTTATTTTCGGTAGTATTCATCTTCATCCTTTCAGCCTGTGAAGCCAACGACCCCGCAATTTCTGCCGACGAGGCACTTAACATTGCTCTTCAGCAGGCTGGAGTAGCCAGAGATAACATAACAAATCTTGAAAATAAGCTTGACCGTGATGACGGTGTGCTTGTTTACGAAATTGATTTTGATGCAGGCAATACCGAATATTCCTTTGATGTTAATGCCCAAACCGGCACGGTTACAGAGCGTGACAGAGAAAGGATAGATTAAAACAAAACTTATATATTTACACAAAAAAACGCCGATATGTATTATCAATATACATACCAGCGTTTTTGTTTTAAGAAAATTAAAACTTATATAAAAAATTTGCGTTCCATTATCTCCCTGGCAGGGCGGTATATTGCAAGGAATATAAGAAGTCCGCCAAGAAGCCCCAATGCCATAAGGGGATAAACCGACCAGCCTATAAAGCTTATTTCCAAAAATGTAACGGTCATTAAAAATTCTACCAGCGGCATAAAGGCACCTAAAGCCAGCATTGCACCGCCGAATATATAAAGTCTTCCTCGGCTAAGGTATCTCATAAGGGTAACCACAGTTGTTACTATCAGACATATGCCCCCTGTTACAGGAAAAGCAAAGCTTAAAAACCAGTCGCCCTGTAATGCGATATTTATATACATAAGATAAAGTCCTGCCGCCGCAAATCCGCAGGGAGTAAAAATCACAGGATTGGGCGATTTAAACCAGCTTGGAAGAACGATACACACATAAACAAGCATAAGTGCCCCCAACACATACCCCGACCAGCTGACGCTTTGGCTGAATTGCAGGTCGCACAGCAGGGTTGTAAGAGCGGTAAGCACAAATATCGCCGTTGCAATAATCTGGGCAAGATGAGCACTTTTCTCGGGTTTGGGATATTTCTCCTTAGGATAGATTTCCTCACCTTTTGTTTTTACGATATTAGGATGATAGACCTCTGTATTACACAGCGGACACACCTTTTCGGTATCGGCAAGCTTTACACCGCAGTTTACACAGTACATTCTTTGTCACCTCTATTGCTCTGAACTGTTGCTTTTACTCCCAAATCCTCAATCACCTTATAAAAATGATACTCAACTTTGGACTCTTTAATATTTCGTATGAAATTTATATATAAGCTGTCTCCGTAGGAAATGACTCCACAGTTGTAGGGCGAAGCCGCCTGAACACCTAAAATAAAATCAAACCGCTCTATATACGGCTTCATTTCTTCGGGCAGCTGTACGGCACCAAGATTCGACACGCTAAAGCAGGACTTTCTTTCGCCTACTGCATCAAATACCGCTTTCATAACGATATTTTTAATGAACAGCGGCATTATTCTTACTGCCATTATCCGCTCGCTGTTAACATTTGTAGCTATCTTCATGCTCATCTGCTTAGGGGTAATTTCGCTTCCCATTTTATGGCAGATTACCTGACATATCTCCTCAAAGCTGTATTCCCCCAAACGGGGCAGAATTTCAGGTGTTGTATACATAGCAAAGTTGCGTAAAGTTCTGCTTTTAAACAGCCTACGCAGATTTACGGGGATAAGAATTTTTATCGGTCTTCGTCTTTTTATATTCGGAACCTTTTCCTTTTGATATTCCTGCAATGCCATCATTATTACCGCACACAGGAAATTAGTAAGACTCACTCCGTATTCGTGGGCTTTTTCGAGTGTCTCCTTAACCGAAAGGGTAAAGCAGGTCACGTTTAAAAAACCGTTATCCTCGGGTGTGCCTGTTAGCTTCCATGCGGTATTTTCCTTTCGGTCTGCACAGATGTTTCCTGCATATTTTTGAAAGCTGTCTTCAAACTCTGCCTCTACAGGCTCTTCAAGTCTGCCAAGAACTCCTTTCTCGGCCGGGATGTGAACCTGATGTTTTTGCTGAATATATTCGGCAACAAGGCTTTTTAAAAATACTAACGCTCCGTTACCGTCGGTCAGAGAATGGAATATCTCCACCGCAATACGGCGGCGGTAGACCAGCACCCTGAAAGCACACTTTGCAGTTTCCTCCTTAGACATCCAGCTAAGAGGATAACTATAGTCTTCTTTAATATCGGGAGTGTCAGCAAGCTCTTGCAGATAATACCAGAATATACCCTTTCGAAGCCGCACCGCAATAGACGGAAAACGACGCACAGTAACATCCAGTGCGGTCTGCAAAACCTCTTTATCCACATCTTCGTTAAGGGTTGCCGACAGCCTGAACACGTTACTCCAGCCTCTGCGTCTTGCGGCAGGATATATCTTGGCGGCATTATCAAGTCTTAACCAACGCAGTTTCTTTTCTGCCGACATTTCGCTGTTTAAAAAACGGTTTATCTCTGTGAAATCCTTGTTGTCCTCTTTAAGTCCGTAAAGCAGATATGCGTGCCAACGCTCAGGCTTTACTATAAGCTTGCTTGCACAATCAAAAGATAGTAGCTTGCTGTGCATATCTGCCGCATCGCTTAAAACAATCTCATTCTGAGCGGCAAATATAAGAGATGGCGGCATACCTTTAAGGTCGGCTAAAAGCGGTGATGCTAAGGGACTTGTTTTATCGGTTGTATAGCAATCTGCATAAAAGCTAAGGAGTTCCTTAGTTAGGGTAGGGTCTATTGCTGAATTATATTCATACGAGCTCCCCGATAAAGAGAGGTCGGTCCAAGGAGAAATGGCAATTACACCGCAGGGAAGCTTCTCCCCCTTGTCCCTGATGCGAAGACACAGGGCATAGCATAGACCACCGCCTGCACTTTCTCCGCAAAGGGTGATATGCTCGGGTGCATAGCCCTTAGATATGAGATAATTATATGCCTCCTGTGCATCATCAAGTGCGGCAGGAAAAGGATTTTCTGGGGCAAGACGGTATGCGGCACAAAAGACCCTTGTGCCCGTTCTTGCGGCAAGCATAGAGCCAAATCCCTTGGCATAATCAAGTCCTCCGCAGGTGTATCCACCGCCGTGAAGATAGAGTATTACCCCTTGCCGCCGCTCGTCGGTAGGTATCATCCAGGCACCCCTGAAATTTGTAAATTCGTGACCTTTAATGACAATATGCTCGCGGTAGCGGCTTTCCATCAGCTCCCCTATTTTATCCTGTCCCTTTCGGGTCATCTTCAGAGAGCGAACATTCAATATCGGTTTTATTAAAGATAGTTGTTTTAGTACTGTTTTAGCTGATATGGGCATTTATTCAGGCAATCCTTCAACACTTAATTTTTGCAGATTTAAGGCAATCTGCTCAAGGGTTTGATACATTATTTCTCTTTGTTCATCCGAAATACCGCGACTGGCATTTTCCACGGCAATTTTAGCCTTTTCGCGTACATACTCTGCGGCATTTTTTCCTTTTTGAGTCAGGGTAAGAACGGCACGGTAATTATTAACTCCGCTTTTAATTATAAGGCCCTGTTTTTCCATTGCTGCTACCATACGGGAAACATCTGACTTATCCTTGCCGCACAGCTCGGACAGCCTTGCGGCAGTAATGCCGTCTTTAAAATTATAAAGTGTGGTGAGATATACCGCGTGAGGGCCTTTAAGCCCGTATTTTTCCATTTCATCAGAAGCAATTTTATGCCAATAACGATATATTTCAGAAATAGCAATTGTAAACCGTTCAAATCTATCTATCATATATTATCTTCCAATGTTGAATTTTCAACATTATTATTTTATATTAAATCAAAGCAAATGTCAATACACCTACCCTTGACAAACGGCTTAAAATATGATAGCATTAATAAAAATAAAACTATCCCAAGGAGGGTTTATAAATGGAAAGAATTAAGACTTTATCTTCTCGTAACCTCGAGGCTTCTGCAAAGACAGGTG
>JAZUNC010000003.1:0-3631 GCA_045603945.1 Acutalibacteraceae bacterium
TATTGTTAATTCCTTTAATGAAATAGTGCCCGGTCATGTTCATCTTGAGAGAATCTCCCGTGCAGTTATGGACGGCGTGCTTGCCGCAGGCGGCACTCCTATGGAGTTTAATACAATAGCTGTATGTGACGGACTTGCGATGGGACATGAGGGTATGAAATACTCTCTTGTTACACGTGAAATAATTGCCGACAGCGTAGAGTGTATGGCTAAGGCTCATGCCCTTGACGGACTTGTGTTTATTCCAAACTGTGATAAGATAGTTCCGGGAATGCTTATGGCGGCTTGCAGACTCAATATTCCTGCAATTTTCGTTTCAGGCGGTCCTATGCTCTCTACTTGCGAATTTAACGGCAGAGCGATGGACTTAAACAGCGTTTTCGAAGCTGTTGGTGCATATAAAAACGGCACTATAAATGATGACGAGCTTGCTTTTGTCGAGGGTAATGCCTGTCCTGGCTGTGGCTCCTGCTCGGGTATGTTTACCGCAAACTCTATGAACTGTCTTTGCGAGGCTCTCGGTATTGCCCTTAAAGGCAACGGAACAATTCCCGCAGTTCACGGTGCCCGTCAGCGTCTTGCCAAAGCGGCAGGCGAGCAGGTAATGGAGCTTGTTGCAAAGGATATAAAGCCTCTTGATGTTATAACCGAAAAGGCGCTCAGAAACGCTCTTACGGTTGATATGGCTCTCGGTTGTTCAACCAATTCGGCACTTCACCTTGCGGCAATTGCACATGAGGCTCACATTGATTTCGATTTACATATGATAAACGAAATCAGCGAAAAGACACCTAACCTTTGTCATCTTGCACCTGCAGGACATCACCATATGCAGGATTTAGAGGCGGCAGGCGGTGTATATGCAGTTATGGGCGAACTGAATGCTGAAGGCTTCCTTGAAACCGATATTATTACCGTTACAGGCAAAACTGTAGGTGAAAACATCAAGGGTTGCCGTTCTAAAAATACCGAGGTTGCAAAAACTGTAGCCGAGCCCTATACCAAAACAGGCGGTCTTGCAGTGCTTTACGGCTCACTTGCTCCTAACGGTGCTATCGTTAAACGCAGTGCGGTTGCTAAGGAAATGCTTACCCATACAGGTCCCGCTCGCGTATTCGACAGCGAAGAAGAGGCTATCAAGGTTATCTACGAGGGCGGAATCAAGTCGGGTGATGTGGTAGTTATCCGTTACGAGGGTCCTGCAGGCGGTCCTGGAATGAGAGAAATGCTTTCTCCCACCTCGGCAATCGCAGGAATGGGACTTGATAAAGAGGTTGCACTTATTACCGATGACGTTTCTCAGGTGCTACCCGCGGTGCCGCAATAGGTCATACCTCTCCCGAAGCTGTAGACGGCGGACCAATAGCCTATGTAAAGGACGGCGACACCATTACAATAGATATTCCAAATTATAGTATCACCCTTAATGTATCTGAAGAGGAAATGGCTAAGCGTAAGAGTGAAACCACTATTAAGGTTAAAACCAACCTCACAGGATATTTGAAAAAATATTCAAAGCTTGTAAGCTCAGCCGATAAAGGCGCAATAATTGAATAGGAGTTTATTAGATGAGTAGAATAAAAATTTTTGATACAACCCTTCGTGATGGTGAACAGTCCCCAGGTTGTAGTATGAATCTTGCCGAAAAGCTTCAGGTGGCATCTCAGCTTGAGCGTCTTGGCGTTGATATAATTGAAGCAGGATTTGCAATTTCTTCTCCTGGAGATTTTGAATCTGTTAAGAGTATAGCAGAGCTTGTTAAAAACTGCTCGGTCGCATCCCTTTCCAGGGCACTTGAAAAGGATATTGACTGTGCTTGGGAGGCGGTAAAAAATGCCGCAGATCCTCGAATTCACACCTTTATCGCAACCTCTCCCGTTCATATGGAGTATAAGCTTAAAATGACTCCTGAACAGGTTATAGAGCGTACTGCAGCTATGGTAAAGCATGCCGCAAAATACACATCTAATATTGAGTTTTCCTGTGAAGACGCAATGAGAAGCGACCCTGATTTTCTCGTTCGCGTATGCGATGCCGCTATAAAAAGCGGTGCCAAGGTGCTTAATATTCCTGATACTGTTGGATATACCACACCTAACGAGATGCGTGCTATGATAGAATATCTTATAAAGAATGTTCCTGACAGCGATAAGGTAGAGTTTTCTGTCCATTGTCATAACGATCTTGGTATGGCGGTTGCAAATGCCCTTGGCGGAGTCCTCGGCGGAGCACTTCAGATCGAATGTACCGTAAACGGACTTGGTGAGCGTGCTGGTAATACCTCACTTGAAGAGGTGGTTATGGCTATGCACACCCGTCCTGACCTCTATGGAGAGCTTCCAAGAATCGACACCAAACAGATTTACAGAACAAGTAAGCTTGTTTATAATATTATTGGTCAGTCTGCCCCCAACAATAAACCCATTGTCGGTGCAAACGCATTTGCCCACGAATCGGGCATTCATCAGCACGGAGTTCTTGCCAATAAGTCTACATATGAGATAATGACTCCCGAATCTGTGGGAATTCAGACCAATCAGATGGTGCTTGGCAAGCATTCGGGTAAGCACGCTTTTACAGAGCGTCTTAAAGAGCTTGGCTACGAGCTCACAGACGATCAGATAGTAGATGCGTTCACAAAATTCAAAGAACTTTGCGATAAGAAAAAGACTGTAACCGACGGTGATATTGAAGCACTTGTTACCAATACCGAAATTGTTGACGGAAAGTATAAGCTTGTTTCCTTTGATGTTAAAACTATGGGCAAGGTGGGTGTTTGTTCCTCTATATGCCTCAAGCATGAGGATGAATTTGTTGAGCAGAAGAGCCTTGGTGACGGTGCTATCGACGCACTTTATGCCGCTATAGATAAGATAGTTATGCCCCCCGAGCACGTTCTCGATAAGTTTAATATCAGTGCTGTGTCCGAAGGTCAGGATACACTCGGTGAGGTTACCTTAAAGCTTAACAGTCAGGGCAAGACCTACTCTGGCCGCGGACTTTCCACCGATATTATCGAAGCAGGTATTATGGCATACCTTAACGCAATCAATAAATTAATGCAGTAAAGGAGAATTCCTATGGGAATGACAATGACCCAAAAGGTCTTAGCCGCCCACTGCGGAGCCGAAAAGGTCGAAGCAGGGGAGCTTATCTTAGTAAATTTGGACCTTGTTCTTGGTAACGATATTACCTCTCCCGTTGCTATAGCTGAGTATAACAAGCTTGGCATAGACAAGGTTTTTGACAATAAAAAGGTAACAATGGTAATGGACCATTTTGCCCCTAATAAGGACATAAAGGCGGCAGAACAGTGTAAGATGTGCCGTAGCTTCTGCGGTGAACAAGAGATAGAACATTTCTATGATGTTGGACAAATGGGTATCGAGCACGCTCTTCTCCCCGAAAAAGGACTTGTGGTTTCGGGCGATGTTGTAATCGGTGCAGATTCTCATACCTGTACCTACGGTGCCCTCGGTGCCTTTTCAACAGGTGTGGGTTCAACCGATATGGCCTGCGGAATGGCAACAGGTAAGGCTTGGTTCAAGGTACCCTCTGCAATAAAATTCACCCTTAAAGGCAAGCTTAATAAGTATGTTTCGGGTAAGGATGTAATTTTACATATTATCGG
>JAZUNC010000004.1:0-8003 GCA_045603945.1 Acutalibacteraceae bacterium
CATTAAATCTGCCAGAATAGAGCACAGCGAGTTTTTATCTCAGCTTGCAAGCGGTTTTTCTGCTCCTGAACAGTATCTCGAAAATGATAACTATGATGCTTCCTGCGATGTTTATGCACTTGGTGCGGTAGTATTCCGCTGCCTTATCGGCACTACCCCTCCCGATGCTAAGGATCGTCTTATCAGCGATAAGCTTGCCATTCCTTCAAAAATAACCGAAACCGTCCCCAAAGGTGTTCTTGTTGCGGTAGCTAACGCATTAAAGGTGGATAAGACACAGCGTATAGGCTCGGTAGAGCGTTTTTATAAGATGCTTGAAGCGGTAGCTTCCAATACCATTATGCTCGGTGATATTAAGCGAGAGGAAGAATCAAAAAAGAAAAACAGCACAAATATTAAATATGTGATTATTTCTATTGCGGTTACTGCCGCCATATTTATCGGTGCCATTGTTGCGGCTTTCTTTATTTTCGATTTAGGAGATTATATTTCTCCTTCCAGCACACCGGTAAGCAATAACACAGACAGTTCCCAAAATTCTTCTGTTTCCAGCCAAGGAAGCTCAGGCTATGCTCCGGGAACGGTGCTTTTAGAGGTGCCTGACCTTATTGGAAAAGCCTATTCCGACGTGTATGGCGAAATGCAGACCGAATATTCTCACTTTACCTTTGAGGTTGTCGGACGCATGGCTTCAAATACCGTTCCGAGAGGTAGTATTTGCAAGCAGTCTATCGAGGGCGGTACAAAGGTAGAGCGTGACACGGTTGTAGAGATATACATCAGTCAGGGTCCCGACGAGGTTGCAATGCCTGATATTATCGGCAAGACGGTGGCAGAAGCAAAGACAGCTTTGTTTGAGGCAGGCTTCTATAGCGATACCATTCTTGTACGAAAGGGCTTTGATATAAGTTCAGATCCGGGGGATGTTTATAAGGTTGCATATGTTAAGGACGATTCTTCTATAAGAACGGGCTCTAAGCTTTCGGTAAATGAGCTTATAGTAATCTATTATCGTGACCCCGATACAGTCGTTTCTGATGAAAACACATCTTCTTTAGATACGTCTTCGTTAGATACATCTTCCGATATGGGTACAATACAGTAAATAAAAACAGCTCGTCAAACGACGAGCTGTTAATTTTTGTTTATAAATTTTATTATGCTTCGGTGTGTTTAGAAATATAAGTTACAACCTCACCGATGGTGTGAAGATTTTCAACCTCTTCATCGGGAATTTCAACACCGAACTCGTCTTCGATAGACATAAGAAGATCAACAAGGTCAAGACTGTCAGCACCGAGGTCTTCAGCGATCTTGGTTTCCATAGTCATAGTTTCCTGATCTGCAGCGAGCTGCTCGGCAAGGATTTCGGTAATTTTTTCAAAAATCATTTAACATTCTCCTTAGTTATTTTACATACCGAGGTATAGACAGAACGGTATGTTTTGTGGTATAGTAGTTAAAAATTAAAAAATTTTCCTAAACAAATAATATGTTGCAAACTGCGATTTGTCAACAGTTTTATTTAAAAAAAGGTCAAAAAGGAATGATTTTATGGCAAATAAGTATGGAGTAATAGGTTATCCTATAGGACATTCGATGTCACCTTTTATTCATAAAGAGCTTTTCTCTTTGCGTGGTTACGAGGCAGATTACGAAAAATATCAGATAGAACCCGAAAAGCTTTCAGAGCAGTTTGCTTCTACCCTTATAAGGCTTGACGGATTTAATATTACTATTCCTCACAAAATCGCCATAATCTCCTGCTGTGACCAAATAGATGATATCGCCGCCGAGTACGGTGCAGTTAATACCGTTTTAAAAAGCAACGGGAAGTTTATTGGCTTTAATACAGATGCCTACGGCTTTTTAAAGGGGCTTGAGCTTTCCGAAATTCCTTTAGAGGGAAAGGTGCTTATTTACGGCTTCGGAGGTGCCGCCCGTACCCTTATCACCGAAAGCCTCAAAGCAGGCTGTGAGGTGCTTGTTGGCACTACACAGGAGCTTAAATCTCAGGCAGAGCCTATAGTGGCAGAGCTTGCCGATAAAAACCGAAAAAACATAAAAATTCTTACAAACGAGGAAATAACGACCGAGTTTGACCTTCTTGTAAATGCAACCCCCGTGGGAATGTATCCTAAAGCAGGGGTTTCGCCGATTAGTGAAGCACAGGTAGACCTTTTTAAGTATGTTTACGATATAGTGTATAATCCTACCGAAACCGAGCTTTTAAGACTTGCAAAGTCTAAAGGTAAGGTTTGCGGAGGTGGACTTTCGATGCTGGTGTGTCAGGCAACAAAGGCTCATACCCATTGGTACGGTGCAGAATTCACCAATGAAGAAACCTCCCTTATTATAGAGAAAGCGGAAAAGGAGCTTTCGGAGGTTTTCGGAGCATGAGAAATATAATACTGTGCGGCTTTATGGGCTCGGGAAAAACCACCCTTGCAAAATCCCTTTCAAGGGAGCTTAATATGCCCCTTGTCGATACCGATGAGGAAATCGTTAAGCGTGAGGGAAGAAGCATATCAGAAATTTTTGCCGCCGATGGGGAAGAGTATTTCCGCGATTTGGAAACCGCACTTATTAAAGAGCTTTCTGAAAGCGAGGGTGCAGTTATATCTCTCGGTGGAGGACTTGCGGCGAATAAGCGAAACCATCCTTATCTTAAAAATGCAGGAACTCTGATTTTGCTGGATTGTGGAATAGAGCAGACCTTAAACAGAATTACGGGTGACGGCTCCCGTCCTCTTACAGCAGGCGGTGTAGACGATATTATAGATAGATATAATTTCAGAAAACCTATTTATGAGTCGGTGGCAGATATTGTTATCGACAGCTCAGGCAGTAAAAAACGCACCTTAGAGCTCACCCTCACCGCCCTTGAACAAATGGTTTAAAACGACCTTTACGGGTCGTTTTTTTATTGCAATTAAGTAAGAATTGTGATAAAATAAACTTTAATGAAGAAATATGGTGAGTTATTATGCGAAAAATTACGGTTTCGGGCAGACAGGGCTACGAAATTATTATAGAAAACGGCATTATAGCATCTGCGGGTGACCATATCCGCAGGGTGTCAAATGCTAATAAAGCACTTATAATTTCCGACACAAATGTTATGCCCCTGTACGGTGAAAAGGTGCAAAACTCCCTTGAAGCGAACGGCTTTGAGGTGTTTTCCTTTGCTTTCCCAGCAGGAGAAGCCTCAAAAACCTTTGACACCGTAAGCGATATGATAAAAGCCCTCTGTGAGGCTCAGCTTTCAAGAAGCGATTTAGTTGTGGCACTTGGAGGCGGTGTTACAGGAGATATGGCAGGCTTTGCTTCGGCAATTTATCTTCGCGGAATAGATTTTGTGCAGATACCCACTACACTTCTTTCACAGGTAGACTCCTCTGTGGGAGGAAAAACAGGCTGTGACCTGTCCTTCGGTAAAAATCTTGTGGGTGCTTTTCATAATCCAAAGCTTGTGCTGATAGATCCCGAAACCTTAAAAACTCTGCCCAAGCGTTATATGAACGACGGTATGGGAGAGATAATTAAATACGGATGCATCCGTTCAGCCTCCATTTTTAATAAGCTTGAAAACTGTGCAAGCTTTAGTGATATTATGGTGGATGCCGTATATGAATGTGTCGACATTAAGCGGGTAGTGGTTGAAAACGACTTTACCGAAAAAGGGGAGAGAATGCTTCTTAACTTCGGTCATACCCTTGCCCACGCAATAGAAAAACACTACGGATTTACAGAAATTGCCCACGGCGAAGCGGTAGGCATAGGAATGCTCAGCATAACAAGAGCATCTGAAAAAATGGGTTATACCCAAAAAGGCTGTGCCGTAAGGATAGAAAATCTGCTTAAAAAGTTCGGCTTGCCCACCTCTTGCGACGCAGAAACAAATAAGCTTTGCGAAATAATGCTTCACGATAAAAAACGCAGAGGAAATAGTATAAATCTTGTTTTACTTAAAAATATCGGAAATGCTTTTGTAGAGCCCTATCCTACAGATAGGCTGACTGCCTTTTTTGCGGAGGGCTGATAATGGATAAAAAGATAATTCCGTCGGTGCTTTGCGGCGAAGTGAACATTCCGCCCTCAAAAAGTGCCGCACACAGGGCACTTATATGTGCAGCGTTGTCCGAGGGGACAAGCAGGGTGACCCCCTTTTGTACCTCTAAGGATATACAGGCTACCGTAGACTGTTTAAAAACCCTTGGAATGAGGGTTGAAACCGATAAAGACGGATATACCGTTCATCGGGCAGAAACCTTAAAAAACGGCGTACTCGATTTTAACGAGTCGGGCTCAACCGCTCGGTTTTTGCTTCCCGTAGCCGCGGCGCTTGGTGCAGATGTAACCGCCCAGGGAAAAGGCAGACTTCCTCAGCGACCTATGGGTGTGCTCACCTCTCTTATGCGAGAGCACGGCGTAGAGGTTTCTTCTGACAAACTGCCTATGGCTATAAAGGGTAAAATGGCTTCGGGTGAGTTTGCACTTCCTGGTAATATCAGCTCCCAGTATATAAGCGGACTAATGCTTGCCGCTCCTTTGATGGAGGGAGATACACATATAATTCCTACCACCTCCTTAGAGTCGGTGGGATACATAGATATGACAATATCCGCAATGCAAAGACAGGGCGTTACGGTAGAGGAAACTAATAACGGTTGGAAAATTTCAGCCGAGCAGACATACCAACCCGCTGACATACAAATAGAGGGCGACTGGTCACAGGTGGCATTCTTTATGTCGGCTGCCGCAATCGGCGGAGATATAAAAATTCACGGTCTTGATTTTGCATCCAAACAGGGAGATATGGCGGCCCTTGATGTTTTTGCCGCTTTCGGTGCAGATATCACTATCAAAGACGGTGTTTTGCAGGTTAAGAGGGGAACTCTTAGAGGCATTGAGGTAAATGCTGCCGACATTCCCGATATGGTGCCTGCTATAGCAGCCACTGCTGCCTTTGCACAGGGCAAAACGGTTATACATTCGGCAGAGCGTCTTCGCATCAAGGAAAGCGATCGTATAAAAACTACTATTGCCGCTTTAACTGCTATGGGAATTAAAACCGAAGAAAGGGAAGACGGAATGCTCATCTACGGTGGATGCCCCAAAGGCGGCGTTATAGATGGTGCTAACGACCACCGTATAGTAATGGCTTTCTCTATAGCTGCCGCATTTGCAGAGGGAGAAAGTACTATTTTGGGAACAGAGGCGGTAAGCAAATCCTATCCCGAATTTTTTGAAGAATTTATAAAGCTTGGGGGTAAAACAGATTGAAATCAAGCATAGGCTCTAAAATCAAACTTACCGTTTTTGGTGAGAGTCACGGCCCTGCTATAGGCTGTGTTCTTGAAGGTCTGCCCGCAGGCCATAAAATAGATTTTGATTTTGTGCTTGCCCAAATGGCACGTCGTGCACCTGGTAAGGATAAAACTGCAACCCCTCGAAAGGAAGCCGACATACCTGAAATACTGTCGGGTGTGCTTGACGGTGTTACCACAGGTGCACCGCTGGCACTTATAATCAGAAACAACGATACAAAATCGAATAATTACGATAATCTTAAAGTTCAGCCCCGACCTAATCACTCAGATTATGCCGCGTGGGTAAAATACGGCGGCTATAACGACCTTCGTGGTGGCGGACATTTCTCAGCCCGACTTACCGCACCTATAGTTGCCGCAGGTGCTATTTGCAGAGGCATTTTAAAGGAAAAGGGAATAACCGTAGGCGGTCATATCCTTTCTATCGGCTCGGTCTGCGACGACCTGTTTGATTCAGTAAATGTATCTGCAGCACAGCTTGAGGAACTTTCGGGTAAGCTTTTTGCCCTTAACTCTCCCGATAGGGAAGAGCCTATGCGTGATGAGGTTGAAAAGGCAAGAATGAAGCTTGACTCGGTGGGAGGCTCTGTAGAGCTTGCCGCGGTAGGACTTCCTGCAGGTGTGGGAAATCCAATGTTTTGCGGAGTTGAAAATGTACTTTCAAACATTATTTACGGTATTCCTGCCGTTAAGGGTGTTTCCTTTGGCGCAGGCTTCGATTTTGCCTCTATGAATGGCAGTGCCGCTAACGACCAGATGTATTACGACGAAAACGGCGAAATAAAGTGCAGTACCAATAACTGCGGAGGTATCACAGGCGGCATTACTAACGGTATGCCAATAATAGTAAAGGTTGCATTAAAGCCAACCCCATCAATATCACAGCCTCAGCAGACGGTCAATCTTAAAACAAAAGAAAACAGTACCCTCGAAATAGTAGGTAGACACGACCCTTGCATCGTTCCACGAGCACTCCCTGCATTAGAGGCTGCACTGTCTATAGGTTTATTGGACCTTTTAGCGGAGGATAATAAAATATGAAGCTTGAAGATACAAGAAAAGAAATTGACGCTATAGACGAACAGCTCGTTGAGCTTTTAAAGAAGCGAATGAATTGCTCGCTAAAGGTAGCCGAAATTAAAAAACAGCAAGGGCTTCCAATATTCCACCCTGTCAGAGAACAAGAAATCCTCGATAAGGTAAATGATGCAGGCGGAGAATTCGGAAGCTATATTGCCGCCGTTTACCGCGAAATAATGGGTGTCAGCCGAGAAGCTCAACAGGTTGAGCTTACTCCTGCAGGCGACCTTGCAGGCAGAATAGTAAACGCAAAGGACGGCATTAAAGAAAATGTCACCGTTGCCTGTCAGGGAATAGAAGGAGCCTTTTCCAATATTGCGGCGGCAAATCTCCATAAAACAGGAAAAATTAAGTTTTATAATACCTTTGAAGATGTGTTTAAAGCAGTTGAAAGGGACGAAGCGGTTTATGGAGTAGTTCCTGTTGAAAATTCCAATGCAGGCTCGGTTATGGAGGTCTACGACCTGATACTTAAATACAGATATTACATAGTATCTGCTGCAGAGCTTGCGGTAAATGAAAACCTTTTAGGTATACCCGATGCAAGGCTCAGCGACATTAAAACGGTATACTCTCATCCTCAGGCACTTTCTCAGTCGGAGGACTTTATAAAGGCTCACGGAATAACACCGATACAGTACAGCAATACCGCCTTGGCAGCTAAATTTGTAGCAGAAAAGGGAGATAAATCGGTTGGGGCTGTAGGCTCGGCTTTAGCAGGAAAACTGTACGGACTTGATGTAATTGCCCCCGATATTCAAACAATTAAGCATAATTCTACCCGCTTTATTACAATATCTAAACAGTTAATAATTCCCGATGAAGCGAACAAGGTAAGTGTTGTGTTCTCGGTGCCCCACAGCGTTGGTGCCTTAAACCGCGTGCTCAATCGTTTCTGTGTAAACGGACTTAACCTTACTAAAATAGAATCCCGTGCCGCTAAAAACGGTAATTTTGATTATCTATTTTATCTTGATTTCTCAGGTACATTAAATGATAGAAAAACTATTGCACTTATTTCCTCACTTGCCGATGAGCTTCCCGATTTTACCTTCCTCGGCAACTACAGAGAAATTACTATTACAGAATAACAGGTGATAAAAATGGCTAAAGAAAAACTTGTAAAATCAATAACCTCTATGGACGAGGATTTTGCTAAATGGTACACCGATGTGGTGCTTAAGGCAGAGCTTATAGACTATGCCTCGGTAAAGGGCTGTATGATTATCCGTCCTTACGGCTGGGCTATATGGGAGAATATTCAGAAAATACTTGACGGAATGTTCAAGGAAACAGGACACGAAAATGTTTCAATGCCAATGTTTATTCCCGAAAGTCTTTTGCAAAAGGAAAAAGACCATGTAGAGGGCTTCGCTCCTGAGGTTGCGTGGGTTACCCACGGCGGAAACGATAAGCTTGAAGAAAAGCTTTGTGTACGCCCCACCTCAGAAACCCTTTTTTGCGACCACTATAAGAATATAATCCATTCCTGGAGAGATTTGCCTAAGCTTTATAATCAGTGGTGCAGTGTTGTTCGTTGGGAAAAAACCACCCGTCCTTTCCTCCGCTCACGCGAGTTCCATTGGCAGG
>JAZUNC010000005.1:0-5064 GCA_045603945.1 Acutalibacteraceae bacterium
TCTCTTGGCGTTTCCAAAATCAATGTTAATACCGAATGTCAGCTTGCTTTCCAGGAGGCAACCCGTGCTTATATCGAGGCTGGTAAAGATCAGCAGGGCAAGGGCTTCGACCCAAGAAAACTTCTCGCTCCCGGATTTGAGGCTATCAAGGCTACCGTTAAAGAGAAGATGGAGCTTTTCGGCTCTGTAAACAAGGCTTAATTAACTCCTTTAACACTAAAATCAGAAAGAACGGTCATTCGACCGTTCTTTCTTTTTAACCGATTAATTCTTTTTTTAATTTTACTGCATCCCCGTCGAATAAATATCCCTTTATACCGACCTTTTCTGCTCCTTCAATATTCCTTTTTGTGTCATCGACAAAAATACATTCCTCTGCTTTTAAGGAATACTTGTTTAATAAATATCCGAAAACCTCTTTGCTCGGTTTTGTTATGCCAATAGGGCCTGAAAAAACAAGTCCGTCAAACAAAGAAAAAACTTCTGCTATTTCGGGAACTGTTTGGTAATTTTCTGCAAATCCGACACTGATATTAGATAAAAGATATAATTTGGCACCAAGATTTTTCAGTTCGAAGATAAGCTCCTTCATTCCATCTATAAAAGGAATGTTGTTTATCCAATTTCCATATACCTTAATGGCAGAGTCTTGAAGTCTTTTGGGGAGTTTGGAACAAAATCCGTTTATAACCTCCTCATCCGAAATACTGCCGTCATCCAGTTTGTCCCAATATTGACGGTCAAAAACGACATCACAAACTGCTCTTCGGTCATCTTTATCATGAACGTAGACGGATGTCATATAATCTGGGTCAAAATGGACCAATACCTGTCCAAAATCAAAAATAATATTTTTATACATCAAAAACCATCCTTTGCATTATCTATGGAAAAATTATGTAAAAGATTATAAATTTCCTATTGACAAAATTAAATTTTAATATTATAATAAAAACAGTAAATATTACTACTTTTAAAAAGGAGATATAAATATGAATTTAAAGGGAACAAAAACCGAACAGAATCTTATGGCTGCTTTCGCAGGAGAATCTCAGGCAAGAAACAAATATACCTATTTTGCATCCGTAGCAAAGAAAGAGGGATATGAGCAGATTGCCGCAATCTTCCAAAAAACTGCCGATAACGAAAAAGAGCATGCAAAAATGTGGTTCAAGGCTTTAGGCGAGCTTGGAAACACTGCTCAGAATCTTCTGGCTGCTGCTGAGGGCGAAAATTACGAGTGGACCGATATGTACTCCACCTTTGCTGATGAGGCTGATGAAGAGGGCTTTACCGAGCTTGCTGAAAAGTTCCGCGGAGTAGCCGCTATTGAGAAATCTCACGAGGAAAGATACCGTGCACTTCTTAACAACGTAGAAATGCAGAAGGTATTTGAAAAGAGTGACGAAATTATGTGGGAATGCCGTAATTGCGGACACCTTGTAATCGGCAAAAAGGCTCCCGAAATCTGTCCCGTTTGTGCACATCCTCAGGCTCACTTTGAGTTAAGAGCAGAAAACTATTAAAAGATTCAGATTAAAATCACCGCAACGAGTAGTAAAAGTTGCGGTGATTTTATTTATGAGCAACTTATTTTACACAGGTTTTATATACTGTCTTACTGTAAAATTTATCGCCTGCTTTAAGCACAGCAGAGGGGAAGTAGCGGTATTTCGGGGCATTTGGGAAGCCCTGTGTTTCAAGACAAATAGCCGCAAATTTGTTGTGAGGAGTACCTTGCTTTCCTGTGGTTTTAAGGAAAGTACCGGTGTATATCTGAATACCGGGCAGGTCTGTAAGACATTCTATCTCGATTCCGTTATCGGGATTATAAAGTGTAGCGGCGTGGCTGAGTTCACGTTGTGTGTTCCAAAGTATCATATTGTTATCCATACCGCCTGCGGTAGGTGCTAATCGAGGGTCGTCACTGCCGAGTACGGTAGAAAGCAAAACAGGCTCTCTGAAATCGAAAGGAGTTCCATCTACAGGATGAATAACACCTGTAGGAAGGGCGTCGCTGTCCACCTCGCAGTAGCCGTCAGCATCTACCTGAAGGAAGTGATTGAGCATGGTCGTGCCTGATGTTCCGCCATTAAGATTGAAATATGAGTGATTTGTAAATCCGCATACGGTGTCTTTGTCAGAAACGGCAAAGTATTCTATATGAAGATCTGTATCTATAAGGGTATATTTTACGGTGAATTCCATATTGCCGGGGAAGCCTTCTTCACCGTCGGGGGAATGAATTGTAGCGGCAATGCTGTCTTCGCCAAGCTCTATATCGTACATTCTAAAGGTGAAACCGTCAAAACCGCCGTGCAGACAGTGCTTGCCGTTGTTGTTTATGGGAAGCTGATACTCCTTGCCGTTTAAGGTGAATTTTCCTCCCTCGATGCGGTTTGCAAAGCGACCTACTGTAGCGCCGAAATATGTACCGCGGTCATTGTCGTAGCCTGATGCATCATCATACCCCAGCACAATATCAACATATTCGCCGTCACGGTTCTTCACCTCGAAGCTTACAAGATTCGCACCAAAATCCATAACCGAAATACGGGCTTTCCCGCTATCAATGGTGTAAAGGGTGACTTGGTTACCCGCGTTGTTTGTTCCGAAAGGTCTGGTTGTAATCATATGTTTTCCTCCTAAAGCTCTTTGATTTCGATTTTTTGGTGTGCCGCCATATCCGCAAATGAAGAATGACAGGTAAACATTATAACTTGCTTGTCCTTTGAATAGTCCTTTAAGAAGCTTATGGCATTAAAGGCTCTGTTGTCGTCATAATTGCTCAACGGATCGTCCATAAAAATGGGTAGCACCGTACCGCTTTCGGCTATAAGTTCTGAAATAGCTAAACGCAAGGATAAATATAACTGATTTTCTGTTCCGTCACTTAGATATGCGGCAGATTTAAGACCGAAAGTATCTTCGGTGGTAACATTCAGATCGAAATTTTTTGAAACACTTACAGATTTGTATCTGTCATCGGATATTGCTTTGAATATTTGTGCCGTACGGCTGTCTAAAGTATCGGAATAGTTCCTGCGAAGCTCCTTAAATGCCTCGTCCAAGGTCGAAACAGCAATTTCAGCAGAACTGCAAAAATATTTATAGTCCTCTATTTTTTTGTCCAATTCACATTGTTCGCGTACAAGAACTTCAACAGAATCTGCAGCATCGGTAAGGGCTTTCAAGCTCGTCTTTAACGCAGAAAGCTCTGCTCGCATTTTGCCGTTTGCATCCGCCTGTGTTTTAAAATTGTCCTTTAATAGGTCAATTTCCGCTGCGGTCATATTTTCGGGCAGCCCTGCGGTATTATAATTTAGTAGCTTAGCTTCCGCATCCTCAAGTGAGGTACAGCCCGAGTGGTCTGCAAGCAGATGGAGCTTTTGATTAATCAAATCAGAGCTACTAACCGCATCTGAAATTTCATCAATAAGTTTTTTTGCATCGCTCAGGTTATTTACCGATGAAAGCTTATCCAAATGGGAAAACAAATCATTTACTGCAAGCTGAAAATCCTTCTTTGCCGCAGACAATTCTGCATTTTTTTCTGTGGCATCGCTCTGCTTGTTTTCAAGCAGAGCCTTTTCGGCTGCAAGCTTAATATCGGCATTATTTATGCTTTTTTCGTGTGAGGCTATGCGTTCAATTAAGGCCTGCTTTTGGTCTAGTAGGATAGAGATATTCTTAGAGTTGAGCGAAATCTGCTCTCTTAGTTCGCTATCATCAGGCTTAACGGTTCTTTTGAAAATAAATCCGCAGATAAATAAGATAATTCCTGCTAGCATTAAAGTAATAGCAGCATAAAGCTGAAAACCGACAAAGGTTACACCCAGTGCCGTCAATATGGCACCCATAGTGAAGAATAAAGGATTCAGCTTTTTTTCGGGCTTTAAAGCTTCGATTTTTGTGTGAAGCTTTAGTGAAGCAGAACGAAACTCATCAATCTTGCGGTCAATATCCTCTCGTTCTGTCGCCATAGCCGAGGATATTAAGTCAGAAGATGTGGATTCCTTGTGGGCAATAGAGGTTTTAAGGGCATTAAGCTCATTATTTAAAATAAACGCGTCTTTTTCAAGGGTATCAAGCTTCTTTTGAATTTCTATCGCATTCTGATAAAGCTTCTCAGATGCCCAAACATATGCTTCATCCGCTATATGCCCATTGTTTAGGGTTAGTCTGCGGTTGCACTTTGCAAGCTCCCTTTGTGCATCAATATACCGCTGTATAAATAAACGTTTTTTTATTTTATCAGCATTCTTAAGAAGCTCGAAAAGGCGAGTAGTTTCAGCCGAGCTTTCTTTTATTTCTTCTTCCTTTTTAAGTATCCGTTTTTGAAGCAGTTTTATATCATTTTCGGTTTCTTTTGCAGAAAGGATTTTCTTTTCCAGTTCCTCTTTTTGAACAATAGCCTTGTCGCATTTGCCTTTCTTTCCACTTTTGGAAAGTAAAGCCTCTTTAGCAGTTTGCAATCTCATCCGCACGGCTTCATAGCTTATATCCTCATCACCTGTAACGGCTATATTAGAAAGCTTGGCGTTTATCTCTCCGTTTGCGGCATCGTTTTTTGTGGGCATTCCAAGCTCGCCTATAAACACGCTCCGTTCAAAGGCGGCATCGGTAAGTCCAAAGAATTTTGCACCAATATCCTCGCTTCCTGAAAACGACTGCACGGTATTTAAGTCAAGATTTATTAGGGTTATCTTATCGGCGGAGTTGCTTTTTTTAAACTCTCTTTCAAGTCGATAACGGACTCCGTCGTGTGTAAAAGATATACTTCCTGCCATAATATCGGAATTCCACGGTCGGTATTTTACCCTTGGGTTTCTTTGGGCATCGGTAACCTTTCCGCTATATCCGTAAAACATCATACGGATAAAGGACATCAGGGTGGTTTTCCCTTTTTCGTTTTCTCCGAAAATGACCGTCATTCGGTCTGATAGCTCCATATGAAAATCTTTAAGCTTACCAAAGGCAGCAATATCTATAGAATCAATTCTCATTATATGCCACCTCCGAATCAAATGCTTCAAGCCCTAAATACATTGAATCAATAAGTAG
>JAZUNC010000006.1:0-6589 GCA_045603945.1 Acutalibacteraceae bacterium
CATTTTGCATTTGATGTGTTATTCTCTAATTGTAAAGTTAACTTTACTTTTTAGGAGGCGATAATTTGGAAAACATAATTAAAGAGCTTAGAAAAGAGCGAAAGATAACCCAAGACGAGCTTGCTTTTGCCGTGCATGTAACCCGACAGACGATAATTTCACTTGAAAACGGAAAATATAACGCTTCCCTGTCCTTGGCACATAAAATTGCCAAATATTTCGACAAAAGCATTGAAGAAATTTTTATATTCGAGGAGAATGAATGATGGATTTCAGAAAAAAACTTAAAATAAGACTTTACACCGCTATCGCGTTTTTAATTTTAGGCATAGGGCTTATTATTGTTTCCTGCATATTCCCCATAGATAACAGCTTTATATATGGGCTCGGTCCTGCTCTTGCTGTGATAGGCATTGCCCGCATTAAGCATTATTTCATCATAACCAAAAGTGATGAACGCATCCGCAAGCAGGAAATTGCCGAAGCCGACGAAAGAAATATTTCTGTTTCAAACAAGGCAAAGACCCTTGCTTTTACCCTTTATGTTGTTATTGCCTGTGTTGCCGTAATCGTTCTTGAGATTTTGAGCATATCACAGTACACCTCCATTATCACCCTTTCGGTATGTGTAATGCTCTGCATTTACTGGATAAGCTATTTTATAATAAACAAAATATCCTAAATAGGCATACTCCTCTGCAAAAACTCTAAATTTATTTGCATTTTTGCATATTATGTATTACAATGAATAAATCAAGCATACGGAGGAGTTTCATTTGGTATATTCAAATGTTTTAGAGGCTATCGGCAACACGCCTATGATAAGGTTGGGTAAAATAGTACCTGAGGATTGTGCCGATATTCTTGTAAAATACGAGGGGGTAAACATAGGCGGCTCAATAAAGACCCGCACCGCCTACAGTATGATAACCGAGGCAGAGAAAAAGGGCATTATCACCCCCGACACGATTATAGTTGAGCCCACCAGCGGAAACCAAGGCATCGGGCTGGCTCTTATAGGTGCAGTAAAGGGCTACAAGGTACGCATTATTATGCCCGACTCGGTAAGTGAAGAACGACGCAAGCTCATAAAGGGCTACGGTGCAGAGCTGATACTTATCCACGATGACGGCGACATAGGTGAATGCATAAACCAATGTCTGAACACCGCCCTTAAAATGGCTGAGGAGGATGAAAATGTTTGGGTGCCTCAGCAGTTTGAAAATCCCGACAATCCGCTGGTACATAAGACCCACACCGCTGTTGAGATACTGGCTCAGGTAGAGGGTCCTATCCACGGCTTTTGCTCGGGCATCGGCACGGGTGGAACCCTTTCGGGAATTGGAGGAAAGCTTAAAGAAGCCAATCCCGATATGGTGATTTGGGCGGCAGAGCCTCAAAATGCCGCCATCCTTTCGGGCGGTAATATAGGCACCCATTTACAGATGGGTATCGGTGACGGACTTATCCCCGAAAACCTTGATATGAATATCTTTGACGATATTGCAATAATTACAGACGACGAAGCCATAAACACCACAAAGAGGCTTATCCGCGAGGAGGGTATTCTTTGCGGAATTTCAAGCGGCACTAATGTTTCCGCCGCTATAAAGCTTGCAAAAGTCTTAGGCAAAGGAAAGACCGTAGTTACCGTTCTTCCCGACACGGGCGAAAGATATTTCAGCACCCAGCTTTTTGAATAATAAAATGAAAAACACCGCTTTATAAAAAGCGGTGTTTTCCCTTTTCGAGGGGTTTGAGGAGAAGGTCATATGAAAAATACAACCTGCAGCTTTGGGGTTGCGGCTCCCCTGACTGCATTTATATAATAGCTCATAAAAATTGTGTTTTCGTGAACTATATTTTAATATTTAATGAATAATAGTATAAATTCTGCCGAGAGGGTCAAAAATAAATTTGAAAGGCGGTTTTATAATGAAATATAAGGAAACTAAGATATCTAAATTTTTAGCGGGAAAGGGTTTTTATCTTGTACTGGCAGGCTGTCTTGTAGCCACAGGTGTTGCCGCGTGGACTGCTTGGGCAGGCTTTACCTCCCCTGACACAGCCGAAAAGCCCAAGGATAATCAAAGCATTATTTCTTCCAGCGAGCCCTCTACCGACCCCGTTCAGCAAGAAACCTCAAGCGAGCCCTACTCCTCATCAGAAGAAAGCTCCTCGGAAGAGGACGAAATTGACTACACTGCTCCTGTCGTAGCTGAAAATTTTATTTATCCTTTAAGCGGTAATGTATTAAAGGCATATTCCGACGATGAGCTTATTTTCTCCAAAACCTTTTCAGATATGCGTCTTCATGCAGGACTTGACATTGAGGGCGAAAAAGGAACTGCTGTTAAAGCCTGCGGAAACGGCATCGTTGTTGCGGTAATAAATGACGAATTCCTAGGAAAATATGTTGAGATAGATCACGGAAACGGTATTGTTGCAAGATATTGCGGACTTGCAGATAATGTTTCGGTAAGTGAGGGCGATATTGTCTCAGCAGGGGTAAAGCTTGGTCTTCTTGGCGAAGTACCCTGCGAATGTGAGGATGCCGCTCATTTGCATCTTGAATTCTATAAAGACGAATTTCCTGTAAACCCCGAGGTCATAATCGAGGGATAATGCCCTGCGTAAGGGAAAAGATATTAGGGAAAAAGGGAAAGACCTTAAAGCTGAATTTGTGACATTTTCCTTTCCCTAAAAAAGCACAGTCGCGTTTATACACGACTGTGCTTTTTTACATATTCTGCGTTTTCTTTAATAGCGGCGGCAAGCTCCTCTTTAGAAGAGAATTTCTTTTCGCCGCGAAGATATTTTATTAGACTTGTTTTTACTTCTTTGCCGTAGCAATCTCCCGCAAAATCTAAAATATAGGTTTCGGCGCTTATATATTCGGTAATATATGTTGGACGGACACCGATATTTGTTACTCCGTCATAGGCTTTTCCGTCTATCTCCACTACAGTTTGATAAACGCCGCATTTAGGCTTCACAATATTTTCGGGATAAAGCTGATTTATCGTAGGAAAGCCTAATGTTCTGCCCCTTTGGTCGCCGTGGGAAACCTCTGCCGTAAAACAGAACTCCTCACCTAACAGTGTGTTAGCCTTTTCAACCTCTCCCTCACCTATCAGTGCTTTAATATATGTAGAAGATACGGTCTTTTCATCCTTTAATACCTCAGGACATTCGAAAAATTCTATCCCGTTATCCTTACACCATTTTCTGAGGAAAGCAGTATCACCTGCCGCCTTTTTGCCAAAACGGTAGTTGAATCCGCAACAGATTTTGCCGATGGGATATTTTTTATCCAGCATATCTAAAAACTCTTGGGGTGAAAGGTCTTTTACCTCAAAAAAATCTAAAAACAAAACCTCGTCTATACCCTGAGCCAAAAGCTTTTTCTTTTTATCGTCGCAGGTCATTATAGAGCCGCCTATTTTGAAGGGAATGGCAGAAAAGGTTACGGCAACTCTTTTATATGGGCTGTTTACAGCTCCGTCGAGCACAGCCTTATGACCTATATGTACCCCATCGAACATACCGAGGGCTATGGCAATTTTTTCGGTTGTCATTTTGCTCCTCCTTTGCAGATTTCATTATCGGTGCGGCCTTTTCGCCGCACTCTACAACGGCTGCCATTTATTTATAACACATTTTATGGCAATCTGTTCGTTTTGGTTGTCGGCATAGCCGACCCCTAAAAAGGTTTCCTTGTATTTTACGCGAACAAGCTCACCGTCGCTAAAATTCGAAGACTTAAGCCTTTCATAGGAAAGCTGACCGCCGTTTGAAAAGCGAATTGCCTGCTTTTCGGTAACATATATCTCTTTAAGATATGAAAGTGCCCTTTCTTCGGGCATTATAAAGTCGGTTATGTTTTCCTTTGTAAGGTCATCAAGGGAAACGGTGTTATCTATGGAAAAACCGCTTGTAGCTGTTCTGACGAGGGCGGTCATTGTTGCACCGCAACCGAGAGCCTCACCAATATCGCGACAAAGAGAGCGGATATATGTCCCCTTAGAGCAATCTACCGAGATTTTAAAGGTGTCGCCGTCAAGTTCAAGCAGTTCTAAGCGATTGATTCTTACATCCCTCGCCTCTATTTCCACACTTTTACCCTGTCGTGCAAGTTCATAAAGACGGACTCCATCCTTTTTAAGGGCGGAGTACATAGGCGGAACCTGTTTTATCTCTCCTCTGAAATTATCCAAAACCACTTCAAGCTGTTCTTTTGTAATTTCTACCTCTTGCTGGGATAAAATATTGCCCGTTATGTCGCAAGAGTCGGTCACAACACCCAGCTTAACGGTTGCAATATAGCTTTTATCGGCATCAAGCAAGATTCCTGACAGAGCGGTGGCTCTGCCTAAAAATATTGGCAGTACCCCTGTGGCGAGAGGGTCAAGAGTTCCTGTATGACCTACACGCTTTTCCCCTGCCAGCCACTTAATTTTTGAAACTGCCGAAAAGGATGTGATGCCCTCGGGCTTATTAAGTAATATCAGACCCTGCATCAACTTCCTCCAAAGCTTCCTGTACCGCTTTAAGTATAGCGGACTTTGCTTCTTCCAAACTGCCTACAACAGTACATCCTGCCGCCGCCTTATGTCCGCCGCCGCCGAGCTTTCCGCAAATAGCAGAAGCGTCTAAGGGGTCGTAGGTACGAAGGGATATTTTAAACTCTCCCTCGCGGTTTTCTTTAATAGTTACCCCTGCAAGAACTCCCTCCACACTTCGGGACATACTTGGTATTCCCTCTATGTCTATTCTGCTACAGCCTGTCTTTCTTTGTATATCCAAGGTGACAGCCATAACCATACAGCGGTCATCAAAATGGAATTCTGCACCGCTGAGTACCATCATTTCCATCTCGACACGGCTTTTAGACTTAGTGTCAAACATAACGCGGTTGATTTCGGCTGCATCCACACCTATTTCATAAAGTCTTGCCGCAATCTCGTGGGTACGTGCGGTAACATTCGCATATTTAAAGCAGCCTGTATCGGTAGAAAGTCCCGTATAAAGAGCGTTGGCAATATTTCTGTCAAACTCTATTCCCAGCTCATCAAGTATCTCGTAAACACATTCGGCAGCTGCCGCAGCATTTGCATCAAGATAAAGACGGTTTGCATAGTGGGTATTGGAAATATGATGGTCTATATTAAGGTCTATTCTACCCTCAAAACGCTCGTAAAGGTCGCCGAGAAGCTTAATGTCTGCAACGTCAACCGCTACTACCGTTTCGGGTATAAAATCACATTCACTGTCATCGATAAAATAATCGTACTTGTGGGGAATCTCGTCACAGCAGACCACCTGCACCCTTTTACCAAGCTTTTTAAGCCCCGCCTTAAGACCGTAGGCACTACCCAGAGTATCTCCGTCAGGGTTAGCGTGTGTTAGCACCACATAATTGTCGTGCTCCTTTAAAAAGTCGCAAAGTGCAGCCAGTGTGAGTATTTCGCAAGTGTTATTCATCGGCACTGTCCTCTTTCTTTTCGAAATTATTTACAATGCGTGAAATGTTTGCACTTATTTCTATGGAATCATCGGCAACAAAACGAAGCTCGGGTACCTTGCGAAGGGAAAGCTTTGCACCGAGCTCGCGGCGAATGTAGCCTGCGGCATTTTTAAGTGCCTTTACCGACTCCTCTGTTTTTTCCTTGCCCTCGATAGCGCTTACATAGACCTTGGCATAGGACATATCCCCTGATACGTCCAGCTTAACAATTGAGAGCAACTTTGACACTCTCGGGTCCTTTACTTCACGAAGTATATCCGAGAGTGCAAGTCGTATATCTGAGGTGACACGGTTTATTTTAAATCCTGCCATATAAACCTCCTGATTTTTTATTAGATTTGACGGTTGGAGAAATTTTTTCAGGGGGAAGTGCGGTGTGGGAAGACATATACAAATATTTCGAGCACGCCGCACAATGCCCTGCGGAAATTTATCCACCGTAGATTAGTCTCTGTATTCCTCGACAATATATGCTTCGAATATGTCGCCTTCCTTGATGTCTGCAAATTTCTCTAAGCTGATACCGCATTCGTAGCCCTGAGCAACTTCCTTAACATCATCCTTGAATCGACGGAGAGAATCAATTTTATCCTCAGCTATAATAACACCGTCACGAACAACACGGATATTGCAGTTACGGGTTATCTTACCCTCGGTTACATAGCCGCCTGCGATAGTGCCAACACCCGAAATTTTAAAGGTGTTACGAACCTCAATAGCACCGCACTCAACATCGCGGAACTTGGGCGCAAGCATACCCTTCATAGCCGATTCTATTTCTTCGATAGCATCATAGATTACCCTGTACAGACGCATATCTACGCCATCACGCTCTGCGGCAGCCTTAGCAACCGAGTCAGGACGGACATTGAAGCCTACGATAATAGCACCCGAGGTCTGGGCGAGCATAACGTCGGTTTCGTTTACACCGCCTGCGGCACCGTGGATAACCTTAACGCGTACCTCATCGTTAGAAAGCTTTTCGAGGGACTGCTTAACAGCCTCAACAGAGCCCTGAACATCGGCTTTAACGATAAGCTTAAGCTCCTTAAGCTCTCCCTC
>JAZUNC010000007.1:0-8627 GCA_045603945.1 Acutalibacteraceae bacterium
GTAGGACCAAGGAAGATAAACGAGCCTATAGGACGCTTAGGATCTTTTAGACCCACCCTTCCCCTTCGTATGGCTTTAGAAACTGCGGTAACCGCTTCATCCTGACCAATAAGACGGGAGTGAAGTATCTCCTCCATATTAAGCAGCCGTTCGCTTTCCTCTTTTGTAAGCTGAGCAACGGGCACACCCGACCAACCCGATACTATTTCAGCTATTTCTTCTGCGGTGACCTCTCCTACAGCCTTTGAGCTTTCGAGCTGTTTTTCATCCTTTAAGGCTTTAAGCTGATCGGAAACCTGCTTTTCCTTATCACGCAAGGTTGCAGCCTGCTCGAAATCTTGAGCATTAATTGCCTTTTCTTTGTCGGAGGACACCTTGTTAAGCTCATCCTCCAATGCTTTTACCTCTGGTGAGGTTTTAGCGGTACGAATACGGATACGGGAGCCTGCTTCGTCTATAAGGTCTATAGCCTTATCGGGCAAATATCGGTCGGTAATATATCTTGCCGAAAGATTTACTGCCGCTTCTATAGCCTCATCGGTTATTTTTACGTTATGGTGAGCCTCATACTTATCTCGTATACCTTTGAGAATAAGTATGGCATCCTGCTCTGAGGGCTCATCAATATTTACAGGCTGAAATCTACGCTCTAATGCAGCATCCTTTTCAATATTTTTACGGTACTCGGATATAGTGGTTGCACCTATGACCTGCATATCACCTCGAGCTAAGGCAGGCTTTAAGATATTTGCCGCATCGGTTGCACCCTCTGCAGAGCCTGTGCCAATAAGGGTATGCACCTCATCTATAAACAAAATGACGTCGTCATTAGAGGTGACCTCATCAATTATTGATTTAATTCTTTCCTCGAAATCACCGCGGTACTTTGTTCCTGCAACCATACCTGTAAGGTCAAGGGAAATAAGCCGTTTTCCGTTTAATATTTCGGGTGCCTCGCCTGAAGCAATTTTGAGCGCAAGTCCCTCTGCTATTGCAGTCTTACCTACACCGGGCTCACCAATCAGACAAGGGTTGTTCTTTGTGCGACGGCAGAGTATCTGAACGACACGTTCTATTTCCTCGCTTCTACCGATAACAGGGTCTATTTTTCCCTCTTGTGCCTCTCTTGTAAGGTCATGACCGAACTTTTCAAGATTGGGCGTATTATCCTGTTTTGATTTTCCGTTTTTACCTCGCCCGTCTTTAGCAGCATCCTGCGGACCTGACAGCTTTGCGGTATCATAAGACAAAGATGCTACATCAACATTCAGCTCATTCAAAAAGCGAATTGCATAATTATCTCCGTCGGTGAGTATACCCATAAGTATATGCTCAGTTCCCACAAGACTTTTACCGCTTTTTCTACTGTCCTTTACAGCGTTTTCCAAAACTCGCTTGGCGCGGGGTGTAAAGTATTCGGGTGACAGCTCTGTCGGATTGCCGCTGCCTATTGTATTTTCAATAAGCTCCTCGACTTTGTCTGCCGTAACATTCTTTTTATTAAGAATAGTTGCAGCTACTCCTGATCCTGTTTTAAGCAGACCGAGAAGAAGATGCTCGCTACCTACATAGGTATGACCAAGATATTCAGCCGAACTGATTGCAAAATTAAGTGCATCGTTTGCTTTTTCTGTAAATCCGTTAAAGGAATATTTCATAATAAAGTATCACCTCGTTATTTTAATAACTCACGCACCATTCGAGCTCTTGCTTCGTCCCTTTCTTTAGGGGTTGTTACCGTATATTTCTTCATAAGCATAAAAGGCTGTGCCTCTATTAAAAGCTCGATGGGCTTTATATTATCATTTTCAATTATGCCCTCATCTACACCGAGTTTAATCATTGAAATAAGCTTCATAAATTCCTCGCTGCTGAGTAGCCTCGCATATTTAAGGGTGCCGAGGGCACGGCAAACCGTATCTTCAAGCTCGATTGGCTCAAGTGCTTGACGGCCCTGTTTTTCGCGGTCGACAATTTGTTCTGCGATTACCTTTAGATTTTCGGCGGCGTTTTTCTCGCTGATTCCAAGTGTTATCTGATTTGAAATCTGATAAAGGGAGGCAAAAGCTTTACTGCCCTCTCCGTACATTCCGCGAACTGTAAGTCCTATTTTTCCAGCCGCATCCGAAATAGATGCAATCTCTCCTTTGCTTTCGCAGACAGGCATATGAAGCATTACAGAAGCACGAAGTCCTGTTCCAATATTAGTTGGACATTCGGTTAAGAAGCCAAGTTTCGCATCATAGGCAAAGCCCAATCTTTCATTCAGTGCGGTATCCAGCATATCGGCTGTTTTATATGCCTCGTCAAGAGCCTGACCTGCATATGTTACCTGGATTCTTATGTGGTCTTCCTCACCTATCATCAGGCTTATGCTTTCGTCTGCAGAAATTGCAATAGCTCGGTTTGCATAATTCTTTGCAAAGTCAGGACTGATTATATGTCGCTCGACCATTGCGTTTATCTCGTTTTCGGGAATATCATCCATTTCTATAAACTTTAGTTTAATTTCTCCAAGCTCTGATATTTCTTCAATAGCTTTTTTCACCTTTTCTTTGAGTTTAATGAACATCTCGTTGTTCATACGTCGAGGGAAAGGCATATCCGCAAGGTTTCGTGCAAGGCGAACTCGAGAGCTGATAATAACGCTTTTAAATTCATCTGTTTTTTTGTACCAACAAGCCATTACTGTTCACCCTCCATTTTTTTAATTTCATCTCGTACTACTGCGGCTTCTTCATATTTTTCTGCCGCTACAAGGGAAGCCAGCTTAGCCTTTAGCTCCGTAAGCTTATCACGGCTTTCGGCAACAACAAGCTCTTTGCTACCCGGCACCTTGCCTGTATGACGGACGCTACCGTGTATGCGTTTAAGATAAGGAAGCAGCTCCTCTTCAAATTCGGTATAGCATTGGGCACAACCAACCTTTCCTGTTTCGGCTATATCGGCAAAGGTTGCTCCGCAGCAATTACACTTTCGGGTTGGTATCGCTGAATTTATTTGCATAGATTGTCCAAGCATTGAAGCCAGCAGGTTTGTTATAGAGCCGCCTGAAAAATTGGTGTATCCGTTTTTAGCGGCACAATAACCGCACAGGTTTTGTTCTGTAACCTTACCGTTAATTACAGTTTTTATATGGGTTGTTGCAGCATTTTTTCCACATTTTTGACACAACATAACAATTCCTCCTAAATTTGAGTAAGCAACATTTGTTTTACTACTGATGCACGAAGATACTCACGGTATTCCTGCGGTACACAGGACATCGCCGATGTAGACACTGCGGCAGATATAAGCCGTGCTGTATCCTGAGATATAAGTCCAGCCTGACTGCAATTTTCTGTTATTACTCTGACATCCATAGGGTCAAGAGATTGCCCTACAGAATTAATTATATGCATTATCGCAGAAGATCTATTAAGCTTAATACGAGAAATTCTGACATAACCTCCACCGCCGCGTCGACTTTCAATTATAAAGCCCTGCTCGGGAGTAAAGCGTGATGACAGTACATAATTTATCTGACTTGGGGCACATCCAACGATGGATGCAAGCTCATTACGCTGTATTTCTGCAATATTTTCCTCCGAATCTTCTATAAGTTGCAAAATTCTTGCAGCTATAATATCACTCATTCTCATAGAAACACTCTCTTTCAAGTTTGACTTTATTTGACCTTTGATTATATTATACACTAAAGTCAGGGAAAGTCAATAGTGAATTTTAAAAATTAATAATCTTGTAACATTGCATTCTTCTTTTACATAGTATGGGTTGTAAAGAACGAAAGGGGGTCAACAAAAATGTGTGGTTTCTCTAACAACTGCTCTTGGATTCTTATAATCATCCTCTTACTCATCTGCTGTGGCGGAAACAATGGTCTCACCACCGGCAACAATAACGGTTGCGGCTGTGGTTGCGGCTGTGACAACAACTGCGGCTGCTGCTAAGGTCTTGAACCTTCAGCACAAACGCAAAACCCGACAACGGAACTCCGTTGTCGGGTTTTGTTAACTTTTAAACAAAAAATAACCGCCCATCAACTGACAGGCGGTTTAAAACTATAGAGCAATTAGTTGAACATGCTGAGAACGTCAGTATAAGCGCTGTCGTCATCGTCATCAGAAGAAGATGAAAGGATAGACTCAATAGCGGGATTGGTAGCTTCCTTTTTCTTATCATCGCCAAGTCCTGTAGCAACAACGATAACACGGATGGTGTCTTCGAGAGTTTCGTCAAGACGGGCACCCCAAATGATAGTTGCATCGGGATGAGCCATTTCGTGAATGATGTTAGAAGCGAGCTCAACCTCTTCAAGACCGATATCCTCAGAGCCTGTGATGCTGACGATTACGCCACGTGCATTCTGCATAGAGGTTTCGATAAGGGGACTGGTGATAGCAGCCTTAGCAGCCTGTTCTGCCTTGTCGCGGCCTGTTGCAACGCCAACGCCCATATGAGCATAGCCTGCATCCTTCATAATTGTGGTAACGTCTGCAAAGTCGAGGTTTACGAGTGCAGTAACGTTGATAAGCTCGGAAATAGACTGAACGCCCTGATGCAAAACATCGTCTGCAATGTTGAATGCATTCTTGAAAGTGATTTTCTCTTCGCTTACGAACTTGAGACGTTCGTTAGGAATGATAACAAGGCTGTCTACCTGATCGGAAAGACGGGCAATACCCTCTTCAGCCTGAGTCATACGGCTTTTACCCTCGAAAGCGAAGGGCTTAGTAACGATACCAACGGTGAGGATGCCGAGTTCCTTAGCAATCTGAGCAACAACGGGAGCAGCACCTGTACCGGTTCCGCCGCCCATACCTGCGGTAAGGAATATCATATCTGCATCGCGAATAGCAGCTGCGATTTCGTCCTTAGACTCCTCTGCTGCTGCACGACCCTTTTCAGGATTTGCACCTGCACCTTTACCAGCTGTAGTTTTGTCACCAATCTGAATTTTGGTACCTGCCTTAGAGTTGTATAAAGCAGCCTTATCGGTATTTATTGCAACAAACTCTACGTTGCGGATACCTGCGTCTACCATGCGGTTAACAGCATTTCCGCCGCCGCCACCAACGCCTACTACTTTAATAATTTGGGCTACTTCATTTTCAAATTCGCTAGTCATACTGAATGCCATTTTTATTCCTCCGATATATTAAAAGTCTTCTAATAGCGTAAATACACTTATACGATTTATATGATAACACACATATTTTAAAATTTCAATATAAAAATTACAAAATTGTAAAAAATTTATTTTTCATAAGAAGAAATGTCGCCATAGGTCAGCACAGGCTGATTGTTTTCGGGTGTCCAAGCACTTAAATCAAAGACTCCGACCGAGTTTTTTGAAACTCCTTTAAGGCTGGCCTTAAGATATGCCGCCTTATTATCAAAATAAGACCCTGAGCCGAATTTAATTATAAGTCTGTTTTCAAGCTTCATATATGATGCGAAAGGGTCGCTTATATTTATAAAATTCACATCAAAATTGTATTCTTCAATCATTGCAAAAAAGCTATCAAACAAATCAGCTTCCCTGTCGGTAGCGAAGTCCACCGTAGCTCCTGCGGTAAGCTTAGTATCGCCAGATACAGTAACCAACATCATATTCTCAGGTATTTGTGTGTACTCCTTAATTACCTTTCCTTTTCGGTTTGCTGAAAAAATATCCTTTCCGTTGGAAAAGCATATTTCCTCTTTTGTTTCAACAACGGTAATTTTCAGAGTATCGGGCAAATGCCTTTCGAGTTTAACCTCGTCTATAAAGGGAAGCTGTTTTTGAAGTCTTTCGGATATTTTATTTTCATTCATTAAAAACAGATTGTCCCCCCCACTTATTTCTGCGGCGGATATTATTTCCTCCGCAGTATAAGTTTTGCTGCCATCTATTTTTATTTCGGTTGTATTAAAAAAGACCGTAAGAGATAAAACCATTAAAGTCATAACGGTTATTAAAAGAACAAGCACAAGAATTACTGCGGCTTGCCTTTTTCTGCGACGCCGTTTACGCTGCTTCGTTTTTACTGCAGCGGCTTCTCTTTCCTTTTCTCTGAAATTATCGATTGCCATAGATTATCATTCCTTTATTATGCTTGCAGAAAGTCCTGCGAGAGTATTCTCGAGATTTTCATATCCTCTTTCTATATGACAGATTTTATCTATAGTGCTTTCGCCCTCTGCCGCAAGGGCTGCTACAACCGCTGCAGCTCCTCCTCTAAGATCTGTACAACAGAGCTGAGCCCCGTGGAGCTTAGACACCCCTTCTACCACTGCAACACGATTATAAACCTTTATATCAGCACCTAAACGTCTGAGTTCGTCAATATAATTAAAACGATTTTCAAAAATAGTTTCAATAAATGTTGATGTGCCTTTTGCCTTTACAAGAGCTGCAACTAAAAGCGGTCCAGCATCGGTTGGGAAGCCCGGATAAACCGTTGAACGTGTGCTTTTAATACGGCACAGCCGCTTATCCGCCTTTATTCTAAGGGTATTTTCATCTAAGAGTATATCGCAACCCATTTCCGAAAAAACGCTTATAACCGCACGAATATGATCGATATTTACATTTTTAAGCTCTATATCGCCACAGGTTGCCGCAGCCGCAGACATATAGGTAGCCGCTACTATTCGGTCGGGAATTACGGAGTGCTCCACCGAATGTAATTCACGAACACCGATTATCTCAATTTTGTCGGTTCCCGCTCCACATACCCTTCCTCCTGCCTTATTGATATAATCGGCAAGATCGGTTATTTCGGGTTCTTTTGCAGCATTATGGATTACTACTCTACCCTTTCCTACACAGGATGCAAGTATGATATTTTCCGTTGCACCAACACTTGGAAAATCGAGGGTAATTTCAACCTTATCGGGAGATTTTTCGCGACGACAGGTTATATATCCCCCACTTTCCTCAACAGAATACCCCATCTTTTTAATAGCTTTAAGATGCAGATCTATTGGTCTCGGTCCAAGCTCACATCCGCCGGGTGCGGTTATGGTTGCACCTGAACATCGTGACAGTATTGCACCAAGAAACACCACAGAGGAACGCATTTCACGCATAAGCTCGGCAGATATGGTATTGCAAATAACAGACTTAGAATCAACATAGACGTCATTTCCTATCTGTGTGCATTTGCAACCTAAAGACCTAAGTATTTTTATAGCTGCACGGACATCTGACAAATCTGGACAGTTATGTAATACCGACGTACCCTTAACAAGCAGGGCAGCAGCCAATATGGGTAAGGCACTGTTTTTGGCTCCCTGTAGGGTAATCTCTCCGGACAGTCTGTTTCCGCCCCTGATATAAAGTTTAGCCATTTTAACACCCTTTCGTACAAAAAAGAAAAGGACATTATCCTTTTCTATTTTATACTATGCAGGGGTGTTATTTTTGTGCGTAAAGCTCTTTTATTATCTTATATATACGGTCGTTAGAATCGGGAATACTGTTTTTTAAGGCGTTTTCACCCATAACTCTTACTGTGTTAACATCAGCCAGCATTTGCTCAACAGTATTTATCAGTATTTCATCAGTAAGGTCTTTTTCCTCAATTACCATAGCAGCACCCTTGTTTTTAAGGGTCATTGCATTATGATACTGATGATTTTCAGCTACATAAGGTGACGGAATAAGTATAGATGCTTTACCGCAAATACAAAGCTCGCTCAGGGTTATCGCGCCTGCACGGCAAATAACAATGTCTGCCGCCGCCATACAAATGTTCATATCGTCAATATACTCGCGTAGAGTAATTTCTTTTGATAAGGCACCGCATTTCTCATCTATTTGCTTTTTTGTGTCGACATAGCCTGATTTGCCTGCGGCATGAATATGATAATATTTACCGCTGTTGTTATGATGCTTTATAAGTCCGACAACTGCTTCATTAATAGGACGGGCTCCAAGACTGCCGCCAAACGACAGTATCAGCGGACGGGAATCAAGTCCAAGTTTAGCCCGTGCCTCTTCCCTACTGATTTCGGTAAGCTCTTTACGAACAGGATTTCCTACCTCGTATGCTTTTTTATTGAGCTTCATATGCTTCTGAGCTTCGGGCATTGCAAGCATAACTCTATCCACATTTGGTGCTAATGCTTTAGTTGTGATGCCCGGAAAGGCATTCTGCTCGTGAATAGCTGTTTTGATGCCAAGCTTAGCAGCCTCGCGAAGCACAGGGCCGCTAACATAACCGCCTGTACCTACAACCACATCGGGCTTAAGCTCCTTTAAAAGCTTACGTGCTTTTGCTGATGCTGTAACAACCTTTTTTACAGCAACAATATTATGCCATATATTTTTAGGTGTAATTCTTCGCTGAAAGCCTGCAACATCTATAGTATAAAAATCATATCCTGCGGCAGGTACAAGCCGAGCCTCCAGGTTGCGGACTGTACCTATATAGCTGATTTTTGTATCAGGCTCCTTATCCTTTATATATCCTGCGATAGCGAGCGCAGGATTAATATGACCTGCGGTACCGCCGCCTGCAAAAAGAATATGCATAAATTCTCCTTTCGCGAATTAAACTTTTTGTACTCCGCTCGTTCGGGAAATTGAAAGAACAATACCCATTTCCGCTAGCAGTATCACAAGTGCTGTACCGCCATAG
>JAZUNC010000008.1:0-2208 GCA_045603945.1 Acutalibacteraceae bacterium
CCAAGGAGTTGGGTCTAGTCATTGTCTTCCTAAGACCGCTTGGCCTCCGACTTCCCTTACCTAAATTGAGCATACGGCTTTGAAGTGTAGTCTTATCGGCGGCGACACCCATTTCGCCACCGAGTGCATCTATCTCTCGAACAAGGTGACCCTTTGCCGTGCCGCCTATTGAGGGGTTGCAGGGCATATTGCCCACCGAGTCGAGATTTATACAAAACATTACCGTGCTTTGTCCAAGCCTTGCGGCGGCAAGAGCGGCTTCAATACCTGCGTGCCCCGCACCTATTACGGCAACATCAAAATTTCCTGCAAAATAATTCATAATCTTCCTTCTTTTGAAAGTTTATTTCCCTACACAGAAGCGACGGAAAACCTCATCGGCAACCTCATTGGTGACACGCTTTCCGTCAAAGGTGTATAAAAGGGAAAGTGCCTCGTCAACACATACACCTACTGCATCTATTGTAAAGCCTGCACTAAGCAGATTTTTCGCCTCGTTTACTGCATTTTGTGCCTTTACCGCAAGGTCGCGCTGACGCTCGCTTAACAGTATGGCGGCGGCAGGGTCAATTTTTTCAGCTCCCGTAATATTTCTAACAGCCCGACTTAGCTCCTGTTCTCCCTCGCCCTCTTTAGCAGAGATAACAACTGTACAAAAACCATTAAAATCATCTACAGATAGGCTTTTTCCCTTATCGGATTTATTAAGCACAACAATGGTGTTTTCTTTGTTTAAAAGGGATAAAATCTCCTTGTCATCGGTATCAAGGGGAAGTGAGCTGTCGAAGACAGCCAGCACAAGCTGAGCGGTAGAAAGTCTTTCCTTTGCGAGGTCTACTCCTACCCCCTCAACCCTATCCTCGGTTTGACGGATGCCTGCTGTATCGGCAAGAATTAAGGTCAGCCCTGCGAAATTAACGGTGTTTTCCACCACATCACGGGTTGTTCCTGCAATATCTGTAACTATGGAGCGTTTCTCCTTAGATAGCATATTCATAAGGGTGGATTTTCCCACATTTGGCTTTCCTACTATGGCAGTTGTTACACCCTCGCGAAGCACCTTTCCCGAATCGAAGGTGGAAAGCAGCTTTTCGAGGCGGTCTGCAGCATCGATCAACAGGCGTTTAAAATTATCTTCGCTAAGCTCGGGCAAATCCTCGTCGGGATAGTCGCTATAGGCGGCAAAATCTGCCGAAAGCTCTAATAAAATTTCCTCGATTTTGCTAATCTCCTCGCTGGTTTTGCCTTGCTTGGCGGCAAGCTGAAGCTTTAGCTCTTCCTTTCCCTTTGCGGATATAAGTCCCATAACGCTTTCAGCCTTGATAAGGTCCAGCTTTCCGTTTAAAAAGGCACGCTTTGTAAACTCACCCGGAGCTGCCATTGTGGCACCTGCATCAAGCACACAACGCAGTACAGCCGAGGTGACAAATCTTCCTCCGTGGCAGGATATTTCGCAAACATTTTCACCCGTATAGCTTTTAGGGGCTAAAAACACGGTGGCAACCGCTTCGTCAATAAGCTCGTCCCCGTCGTAAATGTGACCAAACAAAGCCGTATAGCCCGAAAGCTCAGAAAGTCTTTTTCCCGACACGCTTTTAAAAACACGGTCTGCTACGGTTATTGCCTCGTTTCCCGATATGCGGATAACTCCTATACCGCCCTCCCCTGCAGGGGTTGAAATTGCGGCAACAGTCTTCTCTGCCAAAAAATTCACCTCTTAAAACAATCTAATTTGTAATTTTATCATACTATGCGGATTTTAGCAACACAAATCCAAAAACCTCTCCGCTATCTATCGGGATGCTTAAGTCCTTTTGGCAAGCCGAGAATATAGTCAGCAGAAACGCCGTAATAAAGGCATAGTGCTCTTAAATCTTGAATATTAGGCTCGGTGGTTCCGTTTTCAATGAAAGAAAGCTTTCTTTGTGTTATACCACATTGCTCGCCTACTTCTGTTTGTGTTTTTTTAGGCTCAACCTCTTCTCGCAACTCTTTTAATATTTCAAAATACGCTTTCAATGCTATTCACCTCGAAAATATTTTAACATAGATAAAAACTAACTATTGACAAATAGTTAAAAATTATCTACAATTAATATTAGATAAAAACTAACTATAAACTGTAGGAGGAACTTTATGTCAATACTTGAAGAATTATATTACGGAAGACTTGACCCTTGCGAAAGCTGTTTATGTAGAGGCGCCGAG
>JAZUNC010000009.1:0-2519 GCA_045603945.1 Acutalibacteraceae bacterium
TGCAAGGACCTGCAAAACAATTTCAGCGGTTTCGGCATCGGTCACACGAAGTCCGTTGACAAATTCGGTTTGTTTGCCGACTTTTTTAAGCATTCCCGATATTTCAGGGCCGCCACCGTGAACTAGAACTACCTTTATACCAATAGTATTAAGGAGAACAAGGTCACCCATTACGGCGTTTTTAAGCCCTTCATTTATCATAGCATTGCCGCCGTATTTTACAACGATAATCTTATTGTAATACTTTTTTATATAAGGCAGAGCATTAACAAGAATTTCTGCCCGTTGAGCATTTGTTATCATATAAAACCTCTTAAGTTCTGTAATCTCCGTTTATTTTTACATAATCATAGGTCAGATCGCAACCCCAAGCCGAAGCACTAAAATCTCCACTGTTAAGGGAAACAAGAATATCTATTTCTTCCTCTAAAAGTATTTCCTTTGCCAGCTCCTCGGAAAAATCAACCCCTGCGCCATCCTTACATACAAGGATTTCTCCTACCTTAGACTTAAAGGAAACATCAATTTTAGTTATGTCTACATCTGCACCACTGTATCCTATAGCACACAGCACACGGCCCCAGTTGGCATCTGCACCGAACATTGCGGCTTTTGTAAGAGAGGAACATATGACAGATTTCGCAACCGTGCGAGCAACTGCCTCAGAAGCGGCACCGTCCACCTTACATTCAAGAAGCTTGGTAGCTCCCTCGCCGTCTCCTGCTATCATTCGGCTTAAATGCACATTAACGGTATTAAGGGCTTTACAGAAGATATCAAAGTCCTCGCCATCGGTGGTTATCATATCATTTTCAGCCATACCGTTAGCAAGCACGGTAACCATATCGTTTGTTGACGTATCGCCGTCAACACTTATCATATTAAATGTAGTTTTTATATCGGCAGAAAGTGCTTTTTGAAGCATTTCCGGAGATATGGCGACATCTGTAGTAATAAAAACAAGCATGGTTGCCATATTGGGATGTATCATACCTGAGCCCTTAGCAATTCCGCCAATTTTACACTCTTTTCCGCCGATATTAAAGCTGACAGCAACCTCTTTAAGCTTGGTATCGGTGGTCATAATGCCCTCTGCCGCAAGCTGTCCGTTATCTCCAAGTCCTGCGACAAGCTCGTCCATACCGTTCTTTATCGGCTCGATAGACAGAGGCTGACCTATAACACCTGTGGAAGCAACTATAACATCATTTGCATCAATGTTTAAAGCATCTGCTGTAAGTCTGCACATTTCCTCGGCAATTTCTATTCCGTTTGCATTACAGGTATTAGCGTTACCACTGTTACAGATAACGGCAGTTGCATATCCGTCGGAAATATTCTGCTTGGTTACCACATTAGGAGCACCCTTTACAAGGTTTGTAGTATAAACCCCTGCAGCGGCGGCTCTCTTCTCACTTACGATAAGAGCGAGGTCGCGTTTTGTACGGTTCTTACGAATTCCGCAATGTATTCCGTTAGCTTTAAAGCCCTTTGCGGCGCATATTCCGCCTTGAACTATGTTCATAAAAAACTCCTTAAATTACAGATCAAGTCCTGTAGTGATATCGGCTCCCATCATAATGTTCATACACTGGAGAGCGGCGCCCGAGGCACCCTTGCCGAGATTATCGTAACGGGCGATAAGTAAAATTCTATCATCATTCCCTTCGACAAATATCTGCATACTGTCTTTACCTCTTATTCCGTTTGCGGAAATAAAACCGTTTTCGTCAGCAGCGTCGCAGAATTTAACGATTGGTCCGTTATATTTATTTTTGTATATTTCTTTAATAGTATTTAAATCCGCACCGCCGAGCTGCTTTGTAAACAGAGGAACGGTAACGCACATACCACTGTAAAAATCAGAAACGATGGGGCAAAAAATCGGCATTTCATCAATACCTGTAACAGCCTTCATTTCCTTTAAATGCTTATGTTGCTGAGAAAGTCCGTACTGACGGGGAGCACCGAGAAGCAAATCTCTTTCCTCTGCTTCATACTCGGCAATCATTTGCTTTCCTCCGCCCGAATAGCCCGTTACCGAATGACAGGTAAGCAATGCATCCTTTGGAAGCATGCCTGCATCTACAAGAGGCTTAACGAGGGCAATAAATCCGCTTGCGTGGCATCCCGGAACTGCAACCCTGCTAGCATTTTTAATCCTTTCAAAGCCATTTTCAAACACCTCAGGAAAACCGTAAATCCACTGCTCACTTGTGCGGTGAGCAGTGGAAGTATCAAGTATTCTTACATTGTCGTTAGCCTGAGCTACCGCCTCTATTGCAGCGGCATCGGGCAGACAGAGAAATGTAATATCTGAGGAATTTATAGCATTCTTGCGTGCAGTCAGATCCTTACGAAGCTCTTCGGGAAGCTTTATCAGCTCTATATCGTCTCTTGCAGACAATCTATCGAATATACGAAGTCCTGTAGTACCCTGACTTCCGTCTATAAATACCTTAGTCATTATTTGCTTTCCCTCTTCTTATCAAGCATAGCCTTAACCTTGATGGGAAGAC
>JAZUNC010000010.1:0-11399 GCA_045603945.1 Acutalibacteraceae bacterium
AGAGCAGGGGATAGATGCCTATCTTACCGCCGACATTAAGCATAATGTCTTTATGGATGCCCATAGTCTGGGGATTACTCTGCTTGATGCAGGACACTTTAATACCGAGGATATTATTGTACCTGTTCTTAGTAGGGAGCTGAAAAAAGCATTCCCCGAAACAGATATAACCGAAAATCATTTTTCTCCCATAAAATTTGCAAAGCAGTAGGATCGTTTTACAAATCACCCGCAATTGCTTTCGCACATAAAATTCTTCGGGAACACCGCACCAAGCCCTTACAGAGAAAATATTTATAAAACAAAAGCTGATATGTGTTAGCACATATCAGCTTAATTTTATTTTCCTGTATAATCAAAATCAAAGGTTATTACACAGCAATATGTCGGGTCAATGCTTCGTGCAATGTCCTCTATTTGCTGGCGAATGTCCTGCTTTTCTTTGATAAGGCAGTTGGGAAGAACAACATCAAATATTAAGTTTGTGCGTTCATCGCTTTTAGGGGTCATTCTAAAATCGTGTATAGAGAGGTCGGGATGAATGGTTTTGATTTTTGTGGAAATGGTCTCTTTTGCCGAATTGAGAATCTCGTTGTCGGTTTCCACAGGGTCCATATGCACCGTCAGCATAATTCCTGTTCTCTCGAAAACAAGCTTTTCGCAAATGTCTATCTGCTCGTGGCATTTAACTATATCTATGTTGGCAGGAACCTCTACATGTACAGAGGCAAAACAGCGTCCGGGGCCATAGTTATGGGCGAGCAGGTCGTGTATTCCTAAAAAACCGTCGAAGGCCATTATTTCGTTTTCAAGAAGCTTGGCGGTTTCTTCATCAATAGGCTCACCGAGTAATGGGTCCAAGGTTTCCTTAGCGGTTTTAAAGCCCGACCAAAGGATGAATAAGGACATCGCCACACCTACATATGCATCTATATTAATTTCGGTAGTCATCATTATTATTACTGAAACTAAAACAGCCGAGGTGGTAAGAGTGTCGTTAAGACTATCCTGTGCTGTGGCACAAAGGGCGGAAGAATGAATCTTTTTGCCCAGTCTGCGGTTGAAAAAACACATCCATAGCTTTATAAGCACGGAAATGGTAAGTACTATTACCGAAACAGTACCGAGAGACATCGGCTCGGGATTAAATATCTTTTCCACAGATGATTTAAGCAGTTCAAATCCCATAATAAGTATAAGTCCCGAAACTATAAAGGCGGAAATATATTCAAATCTGCCGTGACCGTAAGGGTGATCGGGGTCAGCAGGCTTTGATGCTAAACGAAAACCAAGCATAGTAATGAGAGAAGAGCCCATATCCCCAAGATTATTAAACGCGTCTGCAATAATGGAAATAGAGGCAGACAATATTCCTATAGTAAGCTTTATAATGAACAGTAAAAGATTACACAAAATGCCAACGACACCCGTGAGGGTGCCGTATTTTTGTCTGACACGATTATCCGAAATCCTTTCGCTGTCCTTAATAAACAGTTTAACAAGAATTTCGGTCATTACATTTTGCTCCCTTTTGTACCCTTAGTTCCAAAAGAAACACCCGAAAGAATATTGGTGTCGATAGTAAAGGTAAGATTTTCGCGGTTGCGGTTTCTTCTGAATGCAAGAGCAATCAGCTTGTTGATAAGCTCCTTGTAGGGGAGTTTGGTAGCCTCCCATAAGTAGAAGGAGAGGGAGCCGGGTATGGTGTTTATTTCGTTGACATAAACCTTGTCGGTCGCGGTGTCGATAATAAAGTCAATGCGTACAACACCCGCACCGCCTAATGCCTTAAATACCCTGCAGGCAAGCTCTCGTATCTCGTTGCTTTTTTCCTCGCTGATGTCGGCAGGAATTTTACGGGAAAGGGAAGCCATTCCCTTGCTGCCACCCGACTTTTTGCCGCCACCCAGATACTTATCCTCATATGACAGTATTTCGTCATTCATAAAGGGCTCTTCGCAAACAGATGCCTCACAGCTGTCGGTGTCGCCTACTACAGAGCAGTTTATCTCGCGAATAGCGGTTACAGCGTGTTCTATAAGTACCTTGTCTGAGAAGGAAACAGCTAAATCAATAGCATCAAGTAAAGCCGATTTGTCCTTTGCCTTTGTGATTCCTACCGAAGAGCCTAAGTTTACGGGCTTTACAATCATCGGGTAGCCGATTTCCTTTTCAGCCTTAGCGATAACGGCATCTCTGTCTTCGGCGTATTCTCTTGAATAGAAGCAGATACAGTCCAGTACAGGCAGGTCAGAAGCCTTCATTACATACTTAAATACGGCCTTATCCATTCCTACCGCACTTGAAAGTACATCGCAGCCCACATAGGGAATACCCAAAAATTCGAGGTAACCCTGCAATGTGCCGTCTTCACAGTTGGTTCCGTGAACAACAGGAAAGGCAACATTCAAAACGATGTCTTTTTTCTTAGAAAAAAGCTTTTGATTTAGGAAATGAAGCACAACATCGTTACCCGATTTTATCATAGTTACAGGCTCGCTGTCGGCTATAAGAGCTTTCATATCACGGAAAGGCTCTATCTCGAACATTTTATTCGATGTGTACATTTCACCTGTTTTTGTAACATATACAGGCACCACATCATATTTTTCTCTGTCTACAGCACGCATTGCTTGAACGGCAGAAATAATCGATACCTCGTGCTCGACCGAGCGGCATCCAAAAATAAAAGCAACGGTAGTTTTCATAAAAATCACACCTTATTTTAAATAATTATCGGGCAGGTCGTTTTCAAGTAAAACAACTGTGTTGTTGTCAGCAAACTGCGAATATATTTCCATAGCCTCCTTGAACGAAGCGGCTATATACATATTGTCTGGGTTGAAGTCGGTTTCTTTAACACCCTCTGCTAAAGGCTCACTTCTTTTCAAGCCTACAAATATTATCTTATCGCAAACTTTGGCGGCGGCTTTACCTAAAGCTTTGTTGTATTCATATTCTTTGTCGCCCAGCTCAACAAGACCGGGGGTGATGATGACCTTTTGCATACCCTCAAAGGAGTCTAACACATTTACCGCCTCAAGACAGCCCTCAGGATTAGCGTTGTATGCATCATCAATAAGCAAAGAGCCTGCCACTGAGGTCTTAATTTCAAGTCGGTGTTGGGTGGGGGTAAGCCTTGAAATTGCAAAAGCAATATCTTTAGCCGAAACACCCAGTTTGTATGCAAGACCTGCCGCACCTACAATATTAAGTACATTATGTCTTCCTAAAAGCTTTGTCGTAACTCTGACCCTTTCTTCACCTAAAACAAGGTCAAAGCTTGCACCGCCTCTACCGCCGCTTATATTTTCGGCACGGAAAGAAAAAGCATCGCTACTGCCGTAAAGAATAACCGACTTGTCAGCACGGCTTTTGATTAATTCATTATCGCCGTTTGCGAGGATGATACCGTTTTTGGATTTTACCGCATCGTTAAGCTCAAACTTGGTTTTAAACACATTGTCGATGCTCTTAAAGGTTTCAAGGTGCTGAGGGCCTACCGAAGTTATAAGACCGCAGTCGGGATGAACTATGTCACATATTTCTTTAATATCACCAACATTTTTAGCACCCATTTCGCAAACAAACATCTCGGTGTCGGCTCTCATCTTTTCGCGAATGGTTCTTACAACCCCCATTGGGGTGTTAAAGCTTTCGGGTGTGTGAAGAACGTTGTATTTTTCACTGAGTATTCTGGATAAAATATATTTAGTGCCCGTTTTTCCGTAAGAGCCTGTAATTCCAACCACCTTAATGTCGCTAACGCTGTTAAGAATTCTTTTTGCATCATTTACATAGTGCCTTGCAATAAGCTTTTCACAGGGCTTAAGGCAGAAAAGGGAAATAAGGCATAAAAGGTCGGTGCAAAGTATAAACAGGGTGAAGACCGACAGAAGGATTATCTGCACTATACCGCCCGAAAAATAGCTAAACACGCCTAAAGCCGCAAGCAATAGGGCAGAGAAGGCAAACATTCTTTTAATTCGAGCAGTAAAAACAAGCTTCTTTATAGAACCAGAGTTTTTAAAAAATCCTCTATATCCAAGATAAAGAGCACCTGCAACAAACAACAGCATGCTGTCGGCAAGCATTTTACTGCCAAGTATCGCCGCCCAAATCACCAAAACAAGAAGTATTCCCTTTAAAATGTAGGGTAGGGGACGAAAATCACTTTTCAGCCAACCAAAATATCTGCTGGCATAGTAGGAATTTTGCTGCAGCATCTGATACTGTCGAACAAGCCCCAGCATTGCGGCAATAATACCGATGATTAAACTTAAAATAAGCATAAGCTACCTCTAAATAAAACTGTTTATAATTGCGTTTGCCTCGAAAGGTCTTTCACAGAAAGAAAAATGTCCTGTACCTTTAATTACACAGAGCCCTGCATCAGGAATAAGCTTCTCGATAATCCTTGCATCGCTTAAGGGCGTAGCAGTATCGTTTTCTCCCCAGATAAGAAGACTGGGGCACTTAATGTTTGGAAGAATGTCCCTGATGTCGGTGTTTACAAGGGAAACAAGGGTCTTTCTCAGCACCTCGGGTGCGGCATTATAGTCGGCACTGCCATAATGGCGGCGAGCCTTATCGAGAAGACCGCCTGAAAAGTTTTTGATTAAAGGCAGGGTGAGAACACGTTTTATCACCTTAAAACTTTTTGCACGGAATTTCTGCTTAAAGCTTTTTTTAGGTATAAGTCCTGCCGCATCCAGCAAAACGATTTTCGGGGGAGTGACCAAACCCGTAGCAGTCATATAAAGGGTGACTCTGCCACCGTGGGAGTGACCCATCATAATTGGGTTTTCAAGTCCGACAGCCTGCATAAATTTAAGTACAAAATCACAGTAGTCCTGCAGATTCCAGGGTGTAGGCATAGTGTCGCTTTTGCCGCAACCTGGAAAATCGGGAGCTACAAGGCGGCAACGACCCTTAAGGGTGTTTATAAACCCGCGGTAGACCTCGTTTGACGAGCCCCAACCATGAAGCAATAAAACGGGGGTGCCTTCGCCCTCGTCGGTGTAGTTTATTTTGATGTTATCAATAGTAATATTCATAACAGTTTTCCTCAAATACTTATATTCTTCATTATTATACCAAATAATTACAAAAAATAGAAGACCTAATTTTAATATTTTTAAGGAAAATTTTATGATTTTTTTAACTTGCTAAAATGTAATATATATTGTATAATAACCACGAACATTATTCCTATATAAAGGAGATATTTTATGCGGATTTACGAAAGCGTTTTAAAAACAAGCGAAAACCGTCTTCCCCAAAGGGCTTATTATATCCCAAAGGGAAAAAGTGAGTACAAGCTTTTAAACGGAGATTGGCGTTTCAGCTACTATAAAAGGGATATTGATGTTCCTGATTTAATCGATAATTGGGATACTATTTCCGTGCCCTCCTGTTGGCAGGCATTGGGCTATGAAAATCCAAACTACACCAACATTAACTACCCCTATCCTTATGACCCTCCGTATGTTCCTGACGATAACCCCTGCGGAATTTACGAAAAGGATTTCGAAATTGCCGATATTTGGGGTAAAGTTTATTATGTCTTAGAGGGTGTTTCCTCCTGTGCTTTCGTGTATGTTAACGGTGCCTATGTCGGCTTCACACAGGGTAGTCACCTACAGGCAGAGTTCGACATTACAGATTTCGTAAATAAGGGTAAAAACACCCTTCGTGTAAAGGTTCTTAAATGGTGTGCGGGAAGCTATCTCGAAGATCAGGACTTTTTCCGCTTTAACGGTATCTTCCGCGATACATATATTCTGCAGCGTCCCGAAAACCATATCGTTGATGTTTATGTGGAGGCTAAGGATAGCAAGGTTATTGTTACCGCAGATAAGTCGGCAGATGTTACCCTTTTCGATATGGATGGAAACGAAATAGGTAACGCAAAGGGCGATAAAACAGAAATCAAGGTAGACTCACCCATCCTATGGAATGCTGAAAAGCCCTATCTTTATACCGTAAAGCTTTGTAAAGAAGACGAGATTATCGAAATCCAAACAGGATTTAGAACTATCGAGGTTTCGAATAGCTATCAGCTGCTTATAAACGGTGTATCTGTAAAGCTTCACGGCGTAAACCATCACGATACACACCCCACCAACGGTTGGTACGAAACAGATGAAGAGCTTGAAAAGGAGCTTCTCCTTATGAAAGAGCTGAATATAAACTGTGTCCGCACCTCCCACTATCCTCCCACCCCTTCCTTCTTAAATCTTTGCGACCGCATAGGCTTTTACGTGTTGCTTGAAACCGATATTGAAACCCACGGTGCTCTGCGTAGAAATGCGAATGTAAGCTACCAGTTCGATATGGGAAGTCTCGATTGGCCGGGAACTAATCCTGTTTGGCTTAAAGAGCATCTCGAGCGTATGGAGCGTGCCGTAAAACGCGACCGCAACCATGCATCTATCATTATGTGGTCAACAGGCAACGAGTCAGGTCACGGTCCCAATCATAAGGCTATGGTAGACTATATCCGCGGTCTGGGCGACGGTCGTCTTGCCCACTGTGAAGATGCTTCCAGAAAGGGCGTAGTCGAAAATGCGGACGTATATTCCCGTATGTATCTCAGCCTTGCAGATCTTGAACAGGTTGCAAAGGACGAAAAGATAAATACGCCTGTATTCCTCTGTGAGTATGCCCATGCAATGGGTAACGGCCCTGGAGATGTTTACGATTATAACGAGATTTTCGACAAGTACGATAAGATTATCGGCGGGTGTATTTGGGAATGGGCAGACCACACCGTAATAGTTGACGGAGTTCAGAAATACGGCGGTGATTTCGAGGGTGAGCTTACCCACGACGGCAATTTTTGCTGTGACGGTATGGTCTTCTCCGATCGTTCCCTTAAAGCAGGCTCCTTAGAGGTTAAGGCGGCATATCAGCCTATGAAAACCCAGCTTAACGGAAATATTCTGTCTGTTAAAAACCGTCTTGATTTCACCTGCCTTTGCGAATATGAATTCACATATACTGTCGAGCTTGACGGCGAGGTTATAAGTGAAAAAACCTTAAATCTTGAGGTTGCTCCCCACGAAACTAAGGAAATCACCTTAGACATTCCCGAGCTTGAGGGATACTTAGGTGCATATCTTACCTGTAAGCTTTGCAAGGACGGTAAGTGCTTCGCTCATACACAGCACCAGCTGGCTATGAAGAAACTCACCGACCCCGTATGCCTTGAAACACCCGAATTTACCGAAACTGCTTACGATATTATAATAAAAGGCCCAAACTTCGAATATATTTTCTCTAAGCATTACGGAAACTTTACATCAATGAAGGTCGACGGTGTAGAAAATCTTGCAGGAGTCATAAAGCTTACCACCTGGCGTGCACCTACCGATAACGAGCGTAATGTTAAGGTGTTTTGGTGCAACGATAACATTTGGCAAGGCGAGAATATTAACCGTCACTTCTCTAAGGTGTACAGTTGTGAGCTTAACGGAAATCATATCCTTGTGCACGGGGCCCTTTCGGGTGTTTCCCGTATACCGTATTTCAAATATGATCTTGATGTTTCGGTAGATGCAAACGGACTTGTAACTATGACCCTCGGCGGAGAGGTGCGTAAGGCGGTTCATTGGCTGCCCCGTATTGGCTTTGAGCTTGTTCTCCCTGCAGAGCATAAAGCGTTCTCTTATTTTGGATACGGCCCTCACGAGAGCTATCGTGATGCATATCATTCATCTCTTATGGGCAGATACGAGTCGGATGCAGATAAAGAGTATATAAACTATGTCCGTCCTCAAGAGCACGGCAATCACTACAATGTAAAGGAGCTCAGCATCGGAAAGCTTACCTTTGCGGGCGATGTGTTTGAGGCGAATGTTTCAAACTATGATGCCTATATGCTTACAGATGCAGAGCACACCGACGAGCTTAAGTCTGACGGACTTGTGCATCTTCGTGTAGATTATAAGGATTCGGGTATTGGCTCCAACTCCTGCGGACCTCAGCTTGAGGAAAAGTATCGCTTTAACGAAAAGACCGTAAACTTTAAATTCACTATTAAGCCGAGCACTAAATAGACTATGAAACTTAAAGACGGATTTGAAATTTTAAACATCTGTGATGATACCGTTGCTATATATACAGGCGGCGAAACGGTTGACCTTAGAAGCACTATTGTTTTAAACAGCGTGGCGGAGCTTTTGTTCCGCCTGCTTCAAAACAAAATCGGTGAAGAAAAGCTGGTGCAAGCACTGGTAAGCAGCTACGATATTACCGAAGAAAAGGCTAAACAAGACCTTGCGGTGTTTTTGCAAAATCTTGATGAAAAGGGTTTGTTAGAAAAATAATGAGTAGCGAAAATAAGCTTAGTTCATACCCTATGCATAAGCTCGCACCAATTATATGCGAGTTCCTTGCTCGGGGTAAGAATGTAATAGTTCCTGCAAAGGGCAACAGTATGCGTCCTCTCCTTAGAAACCAAAAGGATAGCATAGTGCTGACCTCCTATAAAGGCGAGCCTCTTTGTGTAGGCGATGCAGTTTTCTATAGGCGTAGTAACGGCGGATATGTTCTTCACAGAATTGTTTCTTTGCACCAAGACGGCAGCTTTACCCTTATGGGAGATAATCAGTGTCAGCCCGAAAAGGGTATAACGGCAGAACAGATTATAGCCGTCCCAACCGCTTTTATCAGAGGCAAAAAAAATATACTGTGTAGCTCGGTAGCATATAAGAAATATGTAAATTTCTGGACAGGCTCAACATTTTTTAGAAAACTGCATATGAAACTGTTTTTCCTGCTTGCAAGAATTAAAAGTAGAATTAAAAATCTAATAAAAGCGATATGCGTTTAAACGCATATCGCTTTTGTCACTCTTTTGTATTAAATTTGTAATTACTTTTTGTTGAAAAATGTCGAAAGCTGTGCTACAATTTAGGTCCAGCAATTTTTAGAAGGTGGTGAGCTTGTGCTTTCGAAAAGACACGCACTTATAATATCTATAGTGGCGGCTGCTGTTATAGTAGCTTTAATATCCGTTTTGTCGGTTGCAGCTGTTCTTGCGAAGCCTACGCTTACCCTCTATGGCAAAGAAGAACAAACCGTTGAGGTTTTTTCGGAATACAACAATCCCGAAGTAAAGGCACAGGCTAAATTTTTGTGGATGAATTTAAATCTCGACATCGCAACCGACGGTAAGGTCGATACAAATGCCCTCGGTGTTTATGATGTTAAACATACAACATCTTTTTTTGGCAAAACAGCTGAAGTTTTTCAAAAGGTGAGTGTTGTAGACACCACACCTCCCGTAATCAATACCGAAGACCAAACTGCTATGGTAGATTTTGCAGGCTACCCTATAGATCCCCAAACCGTTAAAATAAAGTATACCGCCACAGATAATCTTGACGGAGATGTAACAAAAAATGTCGAAAAGACCGTAAAGGATGACATCTGCTATCTTACCGTGACCGACTCTTCGGGAAACAAGGCAAACGCAGAAATAAAGCTTTTAATAAAGGACGATGTCCGTCCTACAATATTGCTTTCGGGTCCCTCTACTGTCTATGTAGCGGCAGGCGGCAAATTTTCCGAGCCTGGGTATTCTGCAAAAGATAATAAAGACGGGGACCTAACCTCAAAAGTAAAGGTCACAGGAGATGTAAATCTCACGCGTTCGGGTACATATTATAAACATTATACCGTTTCCGACGGGGCAGGAAACTCTGTAAAGCTTACCCGCAAGGTTATTGTTTACGGAGCCAACAGGGCAGAGGATTATTCGGGCGTTACTCCAAACGGTAAAACGGTCTACCTCACCTTTGATGACGGTCCTGGGGCATATACCGAAAAGCTTCTTGGTTATCTTGATAAATACAATGTAAAGGCAACCTTTTTTGTAACCAATCAGTTTCCGAGGTATCAGCATCTTATAAAAACCGCCCATAATAAAGGACATAAAATAGCCATACATACCCTTACCCATAAATGGTCTATATATAACAGTGTCCAAAACTATATGAATGATTTTAATGCCATGCAGGCTATAATAGCCAAGCAAACAGGAAGCGAAACCAACATTTTCCGTTTTCCTGGCGGTACAAACAATACCGTAAGTAAAAGCTGTAAAAAGGGGATTATGACCGAGCTTTCTAAGCAAATGACCGCTTCTGGTTATGTTTATTTCGATTGGAATGTGGACAGTAACGATTCGGGATATAAAACCACACAAAAGGTCATTTTAAATACCATTGGACAAATTTTCAAAAAGAATAATGCCGTTGTCCTTATGCACGACATTAAGAATTATTCTGTAGAGGCAGTTCCCGCAATAATAGAATATTGTCTCGAAAACGGATATACCTTTAAGGTGCTGGACGAAAGCTCGCCCGCCGTTCGGTTTAAGCCTGTAAATTAGATTAAAGCTGCTATGTGCTTTTGGCGCTTAGCGGCTTTTATTTTATGTTATATTTACGGCAACAATAGGGACAATTCACCAATTCTCGTTATAGCTAATTTCGTATTTAATTACAAAAAATGATTTATGCAAAACTAACAAACCTTAGCGGACTTATTTAGCAGATTTGCGACTTTAAAAAAATAGGATATTTTGATATAATGACTATAGGCGTATTGTACCCAAATATACGATGAAAGGATATGTTGTGATGACAATTACAGCTAAACTGAAAACCTTATCTTTAGTTCTCACAGTCATAATGCTCCTTTCCTGCTTCCTCTTCACCGGAATAACCGCATCTGCGGCACAAGTAACCGATGGTGAGAATTTTTATCTTGCAGGAGATGTTGACACAAGCGGAACTATCGACATCTGCGACCTTGTAGCCGCCCATATCGGCACAGGTAATACCATCGCAGCCGATTTAGACGGCACAGGCGATATCGGCTCTTATGACTATGCACTTATCCGTGCAATTCTGCTGGGTATCGACAAGTCCCAGTGGACCGAAAATACTTATTAAGGAGGATTAGAAGATGATGACAAAATATTTTAAATCTAACTGCAAAAGATTTCTTTCTATAATCCTCGCAATTGCGGTTTTGGCAGTATCTCTGCCCCTCACCCTCAGCATAGCCGCAACGGATGAATCTAATGCAATCCCCAATGTTATAGTTGGTGAGGAAATTAAGAGTTACGATTTTTCCAAGTACAGCTCTTTCGCTGAGCTTGAAGCTTTAGGCTTCATTTACGGCGGAGCAAAAGCTACTCCCGCGTTAGGAAGCTGGGCTTATGGTGCTGCTAGCGGAGCTACTGTAACAGCTCAAATCGCAGACGGTGCTTTAAACTTTTCATCGTCAAACTGTGATGCATTGCTTTTAGCACCTGCAATTACAGAGACTAACTACATGTATGAAGCTACATTTGTTTCTACTGTAGCAGGCCAAAACGCAGGCAT
>JAZUNC010000011.1:0-8042 GCA_045603945.1 Acutalibacteraceae bacterium
CTTCAACTCGGTCGAGGACAGCTTCAGAAACACCCGCGCCTACAAATGGCTCGTTGAAAACTGCACCGACTACGGTTTTATTCTCCGTTACGAGGCCGAAAAGCAGGCTAAGACCGGAATCATCCCCGAGCCCTGGCACTATCGCTACGTCGGAGTTAAGAACGCAAAGCTTATCGAGGCTTCGGGTCTTTGTATGGAAGAATTTATCGAAAAATACAATAAAGCCGGATAATTAAGATAAAAAGAACCCTGTATTTTAATAAAAACACAAATAATTCTTGTAATCGGGGATGTTTTAAGATAAAATATATAGTGCACATAGTTATATGTGCAGAAAGCGAGGACGGACCATGTTAGACAGAACCCAAACCTTTTCTATCGGAAACGAACAAGAACAGGAAATCAGAAAAATTCTGCTCACCGTTTACGAAGCATTAAGAGAAAAAGGTTATAATCCTATAAACCAGCTGGTGGGTTACATTCTGTCGGAAGACCCGACCTATATAACCACCCACAACAACGCCCGTAACCTTATCCGTCGTATTGATCGCGACACCCTGCTTCAGAATCTGGTTAAATATTATCTCACCCATTAATTTCGGAGGTAAAAGATGAATTTTATTCCTGCCGGAGCAAATGGTCTTGTGGACTGTTTTTTGCTCGTTAAGGCATCAAACAAAAAAACCTCTTCAAAAGGTGACGATTATTTGGATATGACCCTCGCCGATAAGTCAGGCGAGATTAATGCTAAGCTCTGGTCTTATATGCCCACGGTGCACGGAGATTATCAGGCAGGCGACATTGTAAAGGTGCGTGGAAGTGTAAGCCAGTATAACGGCGCAGATCAGCTTCGTATTGAAAAAATACGTCATGCCACCCCAGGCGATCAGGTGGACGCAAGCAGCTTGGTACAGTCTGCCGAATATTCAGGCGAGGATATGTTTGGCGAGCTTATGAACATCGCCAACGGCTTTAAGGATAACGACCTTAAAGCGGTGGTTACTACCCTGCTGAGCGAGAATAGGGAAAAGATGCTTTTCTGGCCTGCCGCCTTTAAGCTTCATCATGCAATGCGTGGCGGACTTCTTATGCATACTTTATCTATTGTAAGACTTGCCCAGCGTGTAGCAGAGGTTTATCCTTTTATTGACCGCGACCTCTTGCTTGCGGGAGCTATGCTTCACGATATAGCAAAAACTACCGAGTACGAAATGACCCCATCAGGTCTTGCTTCGGGTTATACTGTTAAGGGAAACCTTATCGGCCATCTTGCAGAGGGTGCGATTATGATACGCGAAACCTCTAAAAAGCTTGGCATAACCTCCGAGACACCCTTGCTCCTTGAGCATATGGTGCTTTCTCACCACGGAGAGCCCGACTTCGGTGCCGCTGTGCGACCCGCCTTCATCGAGGCTGAGCTTTTAAGCGAGCTTGATATGCTTGATGCCCGTATGTTTGAAATGAAAGAAGCCTCTTTTGGTGTAAATACAGGCGAGTTTACCGGTAAAATGTGGAGCATGGACAACAGAAAGCTTTATAATCACGGGCGTGATGATGTATCAAAAGAGACAAGTCTCTTTTGAGTGATGGAGGGCTTTGCCCAAATATAATTACAAAAACTAAGGAGATGATAATTATGAATAAAGCTATCATTTATATTTTGATGCTTTCATTTATAATTCTCTTTTCTTTAGGATTTTTCACAACCCCTTGGATAAGTATACTTTCGTTTGTACCGCTTCTTGCCGCCGCAATTTTGCTTTTTGGAAAGCGATATATAAAAAAGTGACAGAACTTCCAAAAAGAAAACATCCTCGGATGAAAAACTTCGATTATAGCGAAAACGGTTTGTATTTTTTAACTTTATGTGTTAAAGACAAAGGAAAACTGCTTTGCAGCATCGTAGGGCGCGACGTCCCCGACGCGCCCTACACACTCTTTGGTTTCCCGAACAGTTTCGGGTTTTAAAAGATTATGTAATAAGGAAATAGGTGAAAACATTTGGCAAGCCTCGTTTTACGACCACGTTATAAGGAACGAAAAAGATTATAAAACCCATTTCAGATATATTGAAGATAACCCCACTATGTGGCTTTTAAACAAACACGATATATAAATAAAGGAGATAAAATTATGACTATTACAAAAGATATGCTTATTGGCGATGTGCTTGATATGGACGTTGGATGTGCAGAATATTTCTTTGAAATCGGTATGCACTGCCTTGGTTGTCCTGCCTCCAGAGGCGAATCTATCGAACAGGCATGCGAGGTTCACGGCACCGATGTGGATGCTCTTCTCGCCAAGCTTAACGCTTATTTCAACAAATAATGCGACAACTTAAAAACAGACTTTACACAGTATCGACCCTCGTGCCCTTTGGCTCGAGGGTCGCAGACATAGGTACAGACCACGGACATCTTCCTATTTACTTAATACAGCAAGGAATCTCTCCCTTTTGTATTGCCTGCGACATTAAAGAAAAGCCACTTGAAAGTGCAAAATCAAACATACAAAAGGTGGGTATCGACAGAATTGAAACCCGTCTTGGCTCCGGACTTGCCCCCTTGTCACCCGACGAGGTAGACTGTATCACCATTGCAGGAATGGGCGGGGAGGTTATAGCCTCAATTCTTGCCGATTGCGATTGGATCAAAAACAAAAAATATTCTCTAATACTCCAGCCCATGACCTCGGCAGACGCACTGCGGCGTTATCTTTGTGAAAACGGATTCTCTATAGAAAGCGAGACCGCCTGCGAAGAAAACCGAAAGGTCTATACCGTTATTAAGGCTACTTACTGCGGAGAATGTTTTGTACCCGACGAGCTTTTCTGCCGCACGGGAAAGCTCCTTCCCGACTCGGATTCCGCTGTTAAATATATTGAAAAACAACTGCGCATAGTAAAAGAGCTTATTTACGACCGCACCGCCGCAGGGCTTGATGCCTGCGGATATGATGAGGTTTGTGCTAAGTTGCTTAAGTTGTTAGAAAAAGAATAGCCTAATTTTTAGGGATAAGGGATTAGGTGTGCCGCGATGCGACACAGGGAAATAGTTTGATATGTTTCCCTAATCCCTGCTCGCTTTAGCAAGCCTCTTATCCCTGAACCAAGGTCTTTAAACAAGATAAAATCCCCAGCAAGTTTGATAAAATCAGGAGTCCCTCATGCCCTTAGACGGAATATTTTTACATCATTTAACGAACGAACTTCAAACCTCCGTCGGCTGTCGCGCCGATAAGATACATCAGCCCACAAAAGATGAGCTGGTGTTGCTTTTACGCTCTGCTTCTTTTACAGGCAAACTCCTTATTTCCGCCCGTTCGGGCTCGGCAAGACTTCATATAACCTCTTCCTCTTACGACAACCCTGCAGAGCCACCTGCCTTTTGCAAGCTTCTCCGCAAGCACCTATCCTCTGCAAAAATCACCGAAATCAGTCAGTACGGGGTTGACCGCATCGTAATTATCCGTTTTATGTCTTATAATGAAATGGGCGACACCATATACCCCTCGCTGGTGGTTGAGCTTATCACGGGAAGAGCCAATATTATACTCTGTGACCAAAAGGGACGTATCATTGATGCTCTTCACCGCAGCGACATAGAAAGCTCCGCACGTCTTATTCAGCCCGGTGCGATTTATGCCTACCCCGAACAGGAATCAAAGCTAAACCCCTTTACATCCTCGGAAAGTGAGCTTGTATCGGCAGTTGCCTCGACACCAAAGCCTCTGCACTCGGCTTTTACTGCTACCATAGAGGGTGTTTCTCCCCTTATTTCCCGTGAGCTTGCGGCAAAGGTGGCTTTTGATGCCGATATTTCGGCATCTGAGCTGAACAGCAACCTAAAAGCCAACCTAACGGCAACTATTTCCGAATTTAAAAAATCATTAGAAGCCGCCTCTCCTTTTGTGCTACGCGACGCGGACGGTTTACCGAAAGATTTCAGCTATATCCCCATTTTTCAGTACGGAAACAGTATGACCTGTGTCGAGAAAGAAAGCTATAGTCTTCTTTTGGACGAATTTTATTCCGACCGCGACCAAGCTTCAAGAATTAAGGCAATGGCTCAGGATATGCTTAAGCTTCTTACCAATCTAAAAAACCGCACCGAACGAAAGCTATCCTACCGTCTTGCAGATCTTGAAAAATGCAAAAACCGCGAACACTACCGAATTTACGGCGAACTGATAAAAGCAAACATATATATGATAGAAAAGGGTGCTTCGTCGGCACGAGTACAGAATTACTACGATGAAAATATGGAATACATTGATATTCCTTTAGACCCTGCTCTTTCCCCCTCTGCCAATGCGACTAAATATTTTAAAGAATACAAAAAAAGCTACACCGCCGAACAGACCCTTAAAGAGCTTGTGAAGCAGGACGAAAAGGACCTTGTTTATATCGACTCTGTATTAGATTTCCTTTCCCGTGCAAAATCCGCCTCCGAGCTGAACGAGATTCGCGAGGAGCTTTGTGATGCAGGCTATCTTTTCAGAAACCCTAAGCTTAAACGAAAGCAGACCGCATCAAAGCCAAAAGAATATATATCTGAAAGCGGATTTAAAATTCTTGTGGGTAAAAACAACCGCGAAAACGACCTGCTTACCACTAAAATCGCTTCTAAGCAGGACCTTTGGTTTCATACCAAAAATATTCCGGGCTCTCATGTAATTCTTATAACCGAGGGCAAAGAGGTTGACGATGCAAGCCTACTTTACGCCGCTTCACTTGCCGCCGCAAATTCCAAGGCGGCTAAAAGCGAAAACGTTCCTGTGGATTTCACCGAGGTGAAAAACGTAAAAAAACCTGCAGGAGCAAAGCCTGGTATGGTAATTTACACAACAAACCGAACAATTTACGCAAAACCGATATAATTTGCTTGTAATTATTTGTTTTTTGTACTATAATTGTTCATATATTTGTACGGAGGTCTTACCGTGAAAGAAATTGATTTAACCAAGCTTTTAAAGCTGATGCTTGAACATATTATCCCCATAATAATTTCAGGTTTGCTTTGTGCCGCTATTGTTTTTGGCTATTGTATGTTCTTTGCAACCCCTAGCTATTGCACCACCACCTCAATCCTTGTTAACAATGGCGGACTCTCCGAGGTAGGGCCGTCTACAAACAGCGTTTCGGGCAGTGATATTTCTGCCTCTCTATATCTGGTTACCACCTGTGTTGACATTATCGAAAGCGATAATATGTATAAAGACCTTGCAAAGGCACTGGATGACAAATACTCTTACTATCAGCTTAAAAATTCTTTTTCTGCCACCCCAAGAAGCGAGGAGTCTTTGCTTATCGACATAACCACCTCAGGCACCGACCCCGAGGAAATAAAAAAGATAGCAAACACTTTTTTAGAGATTGCACCCACCTTTATCTGCAACAATATACTTAATGTTGACGTGAAGGTTCTAGCAACCGCAGACAAAGCCGTTAAAACTGGTCCTAATACTTTCTCTAACACAGTAGTTGCCCTTTTTGTCGGTGCATTACTCTGCACTTTGGTTTATGTGATAATTTATCTCAGCAAAAACACCGTTGAAAGCGAAAGCGACTTTAAGGCAAGGTACGATATTCCTCTGCTGGGTACCGTTCCCGTCTTTGAAACCAAGCAGTATGGAGGTAACCGCCGTGGAAAATCTAAATAATATGGGCGAAAGCCTTGCGGCGGATATTCAGTTTGCCGTAGCCGAATCCTACAAGACCATACGCACCAATCTGCAGTTCTTACTTGCAAACAACATCGGATGCAAGGCAATAGCCGTTTCCAGTCCCAAGGCTGGCGACGGAAAAACCACAAACGCAATTAACATCGCCATCGCTTTTTCACAGCTTGGTAAAAGGGTTCTTCTTATAGATGCAGATATGCGACGTCCCAGCATTAACAGAAAGCTTAAAATAGAAAATACCGACGGTCTTTCAGGCGTGCTTGCAGGCTTTGCTTCTGCCGATAATGCCATTGTGACAGTAAATTCTTCATTAGATGTTCTGCCCTCGGGAGCAACACCCCCAAATCCATCTGAAATGCTGGCATCCCCTGCGTACGAGCGTCTTATTGATTCTCTCCGTCTTGCTTACGACTATATAATCATTGATACTCCACCTGTAGGAATAGTTTCGGATGCTTTATCTGTAGCCAATAAAACTGACGGTATGATAATCATTGTCAAAGAAAAGGTTACTCTTCATACCGATTTTGAAAAGGTGCTCGACAGCATTAAGCTTGCAGGAGTAAAGATTTTAGGCGTTGTGCTTAATTCGGTGGTAACCGAAGATAATTATTCAGACTATAAAAATTTATACTAACGGTAGGTTTCTATCGTTAGTTCGGTAAATATAGTTTTTATCTTAATTAAAGCCGCAGACCCGACTGCAATAAGCTATTAACTTCCATAAGCATAAACGGAGGCTTTGCCTCCGTTTATTTTCATAATTATTTATAGGTGATAGTATGCTTGAATCTAAAACACTTAATATTCACAAAAACGGTGAGGTTGTTTATCTCACTTTCCCAAAATTTGATGCAGCAGGCGGGGTTAAGCACGCTTTTTCCACTCGTATAGGCGGTGTCAGCAAGGGAAACTGCTCTACTATGAGCTTTGGTTTTTCTCTGGGCGATAACCGTGATGATGTTATAGAGAATTACCGAATTTTCTGCAACGCCTTCGGTGCAGACAGCAGAAAAGCCGTTCTCTCCCAGCAGACCCACACCGCAAATATTCGTATAGTGACCGAGGAAGACATAGGCAAGGGTATTTTTAAAGAGCGGGATTACTCCGATATAGACGGTCTTGTAACCGACTGCAAGGGTGTTGTGCTCGTTACCCAGTATGCCGACTGTACCCCTCTTGCATTTTACGACCCTGTAAAGGGTGTAGCAGCCACCTCCCACGCAGGTTGGAGAGGTACTGTGCAGGAAATTGCCGCACGCACAACCAAACTTATGTGCAACAAGTTTGGCTGTAACCCTGACGATATTTTATGTGGTATTGGACCTAACATCGGAAAATGCTGTTATGAGGTGGATGACCCTGTAATAAATAAGATAAACAAGCTTGAGTATCTCGACAAAGAAAAATGCTATGACATTAAGGGTGGCGGAAAATATATGCTCGACCTTAAAGAAGTCAACCGACAGATACTTATTCACAGCGGAATAAAGCCTGAAAATATTGATGTTGCCGACCTTTGCACCTGCTGTAACAGTGAAATCTTCCATTCCCACCGTGCAACCAAGGGCAAACGAGGTACTCTGGCTATGATGATAGCACTTGATTAAATTTTTACCACCGAAATTCCCACTTTACAACACTGATAAATTAAAGTATAATTATAATAATATTACACTTTAAGGAGAATTCCTATGCCTCAGAATATTGATGAGCAAAGACTTAACGACCTTTATGAGCTTTTTGCGAAAATAGACAACCCTGATGATTTTCGAATGCTTCTCGACGACCTGTGCACTTATAAAGAGCTGGAGCAGATGGCAGGAAGAATTGCCGCAGCCAAGCTTTTTATGGAGGGTAAAACCTACAATCAGGTAATAGAAGCAACAAACATAAGCTCTGCTACCTTAAGCCGTGTTTCCCGTTGTGTTAGGCACGGAAACGGATACCGAAAATTTTTAACTTCTAAAGAGGAGAAATAATATGAATATTGAAACCAAATGCTTACACGAGGGTTGGAAGCCCTCTCAGGGAGAGCCCAGACAGCTCCCCATTTACCAAAGCACTACCTTTAAATACGACACCAGTGATTATATGGGCAAGCTTTTCGATTTAGAGGCTGAGGGTTACTTCTACACCCGTCTTCAAAACCCCACTAATGATGCTGTTGCCGCTAAAATCTGTGCCCTTGAGGGCGGTGTTGCCGCAATGCTTACCTCTTCGGGTCAGGCAGCAAACTTTTATGCTATTTTTAATATTTGCGAATCTGGCGACCATTTTATTGCGTCTTCTGCAATCTATGGCGGAACCTATAATCTTTTCGGCGTTACAATGAAAAAGATGGGTATCGAATGTAC
>JAZUNC010000012.1:0-4817 GCA_045603945.1 Acutalibacteraceae bacterium
ACCTCTGAAGAAAGCAGAGGACTGGGTGTCGATATAGTAACCAAACTTATCAAACAGCTCGTTTAAAACATCGATAAGGGTTTTGCCCTGCTTTTTGTAGTAGTCTGCAGCCTCACAGAACATAAGGGAGGCCTGTACTGCATCCTTGTCGCGGGCAAAATCACCTATAAGACAGCCGTAGCTTTCCTCATAGCCGAAAACGTATTTTTTATCGCCCTTAGCGTTGTGTTCTTTGATCTTATCACCGATAAATTTAAAGCCTGTAAGGGTCTTTTCAACATCTACACCAAAGGCTTTTGCAACATTGTCACCTAAGGTAGAGGTTACGACGGTATTTATCATAACAGCATTGTCGGGAAGAGAGCCCTGCTCGGTCATACGGGTGAGAACATAGTGGAGAAGCAGTGCGCCTGACTGATTTCCTGTCATAAGACGGCATTCGTCACCGCAATTGATTACAGCGCCAAGTCGGTCGCAGTCGGGGTCGGTGGCGATAGCAATATCGGCGTTATGCTCTTTCATAAGCTCTATTGCTACATCATAAGCTGCTGTAACCTCAGGGTTAGGACTCTTAGTGCCCGAAAAATCGGGGTCGGGGTCACACTGGGAAAGTACGGGTAAAACCATATATCCTGCCTCGTCCAATACATCACGAACGGGGATATTACCTGTTCCGTGCTGAGGAGTGTATACTACCTTAATATTTCTTTCCTCTTCGGGGTCGAACTGGAGGGCTAATACCTCTTCGTAATAGGTTTCGTCAATTTCTTCTCCCACAATTTCAATAAGCTCGCCGGCTTCTTCAAGGGTTAAATATTTAACCTCAAGCTCGTCTGCTACTGAGTTTACAAAATCGGTTACCTCATCGGCGATAGAGGGTATAAGCTGACATCCGTTACTGTCATACAGCTTATATCCATTATATTCGGGAGGATTGTGGGATGCGGTTATAACAACTCCGCCAAAGCAACCTAAATATCTTACAGAGAAAGAAAGCTCGGGCGTGGTCCTCAAATCCTCGAAAAGATATGCCTTAATTCTGTTTGCAGCAAGAACACCTGCGGTAACCTCGGCAAACTCGCGGCTTTTATGGCGGTTGTCGTGGGCAATTACAATACCTTCTGCCTTAGCCTTTTCGCCCTTAGAGCATATGTATTTTGAAAAGCCCTCGGTAGCCTTAGCAACAGTGTATTTGTTCATACGATTACTGCCTGCACCTATAACACCGCGAAGACCTGCTGTGCCGAACTCTAAGTCCTTATAGAAACGGTCTTTAATTTCTGACTCGTTACTCTCAAGGGCTTTAAGCTCCGCTGCGGTAACATCGTCGGCATTTTCCATCCAGTGTAGATATTTTGCTTTGTAGTCCATTAACCTCACCTCAAAAAAATAGTATATGAATATTATAACAAACTAATATCTATTTTACAATACTATTCTTTTAAAATTTCTTCAACAAACCATCTATTTTCCTCTAAAAACAGATAGGTTTCCTGTCGGTTTATGCGGCAGGTGTAGCGAATTCCCGCACCGCCTGCCTTCAGAGAGGCGGCAGGACGAACATCCAGCACCTTGTCTATAAAGAAGTTACTGCCGTCGTGCCATAGTATTTTAAGGGGCAAAATTCGTCCGTCGGTATCAAAACGGGCGGTGACCTCAACATATGTCTTTTTGTACTTAATCACAGTCTGAACCATCCTTCAGGGTGTACTTTGTGGTCTTCATATGGGTCGAAATCTGTAAGCCTTATATCAGAAAGCATAGATGCTCTTTTTACACAGTCGTTTCCAAAGCGATACTTAAGAACATCTACTGCCTTTTCCAGCTTTTCTGCCCTTTCGCTCTGTCTGACCTCTCCGAAAATATCAAACTGCACCGAACGGTCGGCAGAGCAAAGGTCACAGCCGCAAATGCCTATACTGCGTATGGCAAAGGGCTCTGTCATATCAGAGCGAAACAGCTTCATCGCATAATTTATGAGCACCTGAGCCGAGGAGGTTGGAGAGGGGAGACCAATCTGACGGGTAAAGGTGTTGAGCTTGTTGTCACGCACCGAAATGCTTACAGTGTTTGCCCTCAGTCCGTGGTCACGAAGTCTTCTTGCAACCGTCTCACTAAGCACCGTAAAGGTCAGCTTTATGTCTTCATAGGTTACTAAATCACGGGGGGCGGTTACCGAGTTTCCCACCGATTTTATACCCCTTTTGTGGTCGATGTTTTTAACCTCGCTGTGCTCAAGTCCTGTGGCAAAGGCATATAGCATATAACCGTTTTTTCCTAAGAATGAGCATAGATATTCAGGGTCGGAAGAGGCTATGTCGCCGATGGTAAATATCCCCCTTGCCCTAAGCTTTTTCTCGGTGGCGGGGCCTACATACAGCAGGTCGCGGCAGGGAAGAGGAAATATCTTTTTGCGGTAGTTTTCTTTAGAAAAAACGGTTACCGCATCAGGCTTTTTATAGTCCGAGCCGAGTTTAGCAAACACCTTATTCCAAGAAACCCCGATAGAAACCGTTATGCCAAGCTCCTTCTTGACCCTCTCACGGATATGGTGTGCAAGCTTTTCCCCCTCATTTATATCCTTGACATTGTCGGTCACATCAAGCCAGCTTTCATCCAGACCAAAGGACTCTACCATATCGGTGTAATCGGAGCATATTTTTCTTACCAATCCCGAAAACCGAACATATAAAGGATAGTTTGGAGGCACTACTATAAGGTTAGGGCATTTCTGTATTGCTTGCCATAACGGCTCGGCAGTTTTTACGCCGAAGCCTGCGGCTATTTGATTGGCTGTCAGGACTATTCCGTGACGCTTTTCCACACTTCCGCCTACAGCTACGGGACATTCCCTTATTTCGGGACGGTGCAGACATTCCACCGAGGCAAAAAACTTGTTGCAGTCTATATGAAAAATAACCCTGTCCAAAACCCTCGCCCCTTAAAATTATGAAAATAAAAAGAACAAATGTTCGCAAAGAATATCATACCCCGAAAACATAAAAAAGTCAAGGGTAATTTCCCCTTGACTTTTTCAAATGTTATCTGCAATCGGTAGTAAACCAGAAACATACACCATCTTCGGTGTTATAAACTCCGCAGGATTGACCCTGAGCCTTGACTATAGCCGAAACTATGGAAAGTCCAAGACCAAAGCGGTTTTCACTTCGCGTGTGGGACTGATTTCCTCGGTAAAAGCTCTGCCAGATGTGGGGCATTATTTCGGGGTCGATATTATCTCCGCTGTTGAATACCGAAATTTTCAGCTTTCCCCCCTCTTTCTCGCATAACACACACACCCTGCCGCCCTCTTTTACGTGGACAGCGGCATTTTCAAGGTAGCTTTTAAATATCTGCTCGGTCTGCATAGCATCGGCGAAAACAAGGGTGTTTTCGGGAATCTCACAAGCTGTTTGGATGTTTGTTTTATCTCTAAACACTCGGCAGAGCATATCAGATGCCATTTGCGAAATATCAAACTCGGTGTTTTGGGTTTTAATTTGTGCAGATTCGTATTTAGAAAGCTCTAATATGCTGAGCACCAGCCTGTTCATACGCTCGGTCTCGTCAATTATGGTGTCGCAGTATTCGTCTTTAGAACTGCTGTTAATGTTCAGCTTAAGACCTTCGGCATATCCGCTTATAATAGCAAGGGGAGTCTTTAGCTCATGGGAAACATTGGCTACAAAGCCTTTTCGCATAACATCAAGCTGACGCTCAAGCTCTATCTCGTTTTTTAATTTTGCGTTAGACTGCCTGAGCTCTGCTAATGAGGCATCCAGCTTGTCCGACAGATTATTTATTGAATCACCCAGTCTGCCTATTTCGTCTTCGCGTTTAACCTTGACCTTTCGGCTGAAATCGAGATTTGCCATATTCTCGGTGATTTCACTCATTTCGCTTATGGGTTTGGAGAATTTTCTTGCAAAAATAAATATCCATATAATAGACCCTATAAAACAGATGATGGCAATAATAGTAACGAATTCTCCTGCTACACCTGCACTGTTTTCAAGTATGGAAAGCTGGGTGCGAAGCTCGGTTATTACTCCGTAGGAATTCCGTCTGCAAACGAGATATTCATCCCCTGTAACGGTAGATTTTGCGGTTAAAATAATTGCACCGTCATCTAACACCTTGCTTTTTATAATATCAAGCTTTTCGTGAATGATATTAAAACTTCCACCGCTTGGAAGATAGGAATTGTGGGGAGATATAGGTCGGTTGGTAGTATAGATTATATTTCCGTTTTCATAATATATTTCAATGTCAAAATTGTGGTCCTCACGCATAGCCCATATCTCTTGGTCAAGTGCCTCGGTATCCTCGGGGTCAAGCCTTGCCACTACAGCCGACTTCTCGGCAAGCAGATGCTCCTGCTTGTAGGTGAAGTAGCTGACTAAAAGGGTAGAATTGGCAAACGCAAGAATAAGCACAAAAACCACAAATATAACAGCGACCTTCAAAAATAGGTCTATCCAAAGTCTCTTTTTCAAGCAGAGCCTGCGCCAGTTTTTCCAATTCATCTGCATTATCTTTAAGAATCTGACGGGCAGTATTCAATGCATCATTTACCAGATTACGGATAGCCAGATCAATTTCACGTGCAGTTTCATTGCCGAGAGAATCAGGCAACGGAGCATCAATGCGTGAATGCGGATGATTGGGGAATTCACCGTAACGGACGGGCCCGATTCCTTCGACCATACCATAGGAGCAGACCATCATGCGGGCAAGTCTGGTGACATGTTCAATATCAGCACTTGCGCCGGTTGTAATGTCGCCGAAAATCTGTTCTTCCGCCACACGTCCGCCCA
>JAZUNC010000013.1:0-9356 GCA_045603945.1 Acutalibacteraceae bacterium
ATAGGAAGTTTTGGACTGATTCTATATTTTAGCGAAGCGTGGAAAATGGATGGATATAATTTTCTTGTTGATTATACAAATTGTTTTATGCTTTGTTATATATTCTTTTTTATGTATTTTGTACACGGTCTATTTTTGCCATATTTTCATCGTCAGGTTGACATGCTGGGAGAAAAAGTAAAACCCTGCATTTATAAAAAATATAGCACCAATATTAGATTTGCCTATCACACAGTTTCTGTATGTTCAGTTTTACTTTCTGTCCTTGCTATTCCGTTTATATATGTTGCTAGCCAAACTGGTGATACCAATTGGTACAGCAAATTGAATAATACCGAATTGTTGTATTATTCCTTCCTGATCGTTATGGCGTGGGTTATGTCTGCCCGTTTGTTCGCTTCCATTTTAATAGATACCATTGCAATATATAAATATTCGCAACATAGTATCAACAATTTGGATTACTATAGCATAGACAAAAAATGCGGTTTAAAAGGGCTTTATAATTCTCTTTCTGCTTCTATGGGCTTCGGTTTTTATTTTTTAATTGCCGTTGTAGTTATAATCTGTTCAGATTTTAATGCACATAAAAACTACGGATTAGATATGTTAGCATATAAATATGGGTGGCTTATCGTCGCTATAACCGTAATTTTATCAGTAATTTACTTTGCGACTATAATTATTACATACATTTCGTTAAATAGGATTATGAAAAAAGCTATCAAGGTAAAGGTCGCACAAGTGAAAATTTGTGACAAGAAATCGGAATTTTTAAGAAACATTTCTTCTTCATCTGTAACTTTAAATGATGTTTGTATATTTTTCCTATCTGTTTTCTTTCCAGGAGTTGCTGCAATTATACAGATTTTCATATCAATTATCTGATTAAGGAGATATAAATTATGCCTACAGAAAAGAAGACAAGGGACGGTTATGTGTCTTGGAGTGTTGGTCCTATATTGACACACACATGTCGGGCAGCCCCATAATCCAAAACGGCGACGGACAATCGGGGACGCTTGTCCCTACAATAAACGCCGTAGCCCACGTTCTCGTCGACGACCCCATAAAAGGCTACGGCATATTTGCCGAAAATATGCTGGAAACAGCACAATCTGTAGGGGAGGGGTCACCCCTCCCGAAAAACAACAATCAACTAAAAGAAGCATCGTAAGAAAATAAAAGCGGGCCTGTTCCGCCTTTATTTTTGTTTCACAGAAAACTCGAAAAAATTAATATTTTCCTCTTGAATGAAAATGGTTTATAGTATATAATATATTAAATATTGCTATTATGGAGTCAGTATGTCTATAACAACCGATAATAAACAGATATTAAACCTAATGCAGGGCTATTCTGACAGGGTGAAAGAAATTCTTCCAACCCTTTACAGTCATAAGCCTCTTGCTTGCATAAATACCTACGGCTGTCAGCAAAATGTTTCAGACAGCGAGAAGATTAAGGGAATTTTAGAGGCTATGGGATATGCCCTTACCGAAGATTATACACAAGCAGATTTCGTGCTGTTCAACACCTGTGCTGTACGCGGTCATGCCGAGGACAGGGTTTTCGGCAATATCGGCAGAACAAAGCAGCTTAAAAAGGATAAGGGCGGCGTGCTTGTTGCGGTCTGCGGTTGTATGGCACAGCAACAAATAATCTGCGATAAAATAAAGAAAAGCTACCCCTATGTCGATATGGTTTTTGGTACTCATCACATACAAAAGCTTCCCGAGTATATTTATAAACGGCTTACAGGCTCAGGCAGAATTTTCGACATTTCCACCGACTTCAATGAAGTAGTAGAGGGGCTTCCTATCCACCGTGACGGTAAAATAAAGGGTTGGCTGCCTATAATGCACGGTTGCGATAATTTCTGCACCTACTGTATAGTGCCTTATGTACGCGGAAGAGAAAAATCCCGTCACCCCGAGGAAATAATAGCCGAGGCTAAGAGTATGATAGCCACAGGCTTTAAGGAAATAATGCTTCTGGGTCAGAATGTTAATTCCTACGGCAAGGGGCTCGATTGCGAAATTAATTTCGCACAGCTTCTTCGTCAAATCAATTCCCTTGAGGGAGATTTCAGAATTCGTTTTATGACCTCTCACCCTAAGGATTGTACTATAGAGCTGCTGGATGCGGTAGCCGAATGTGAAAAGGTCGAAAAGCATCTGCATCTGCCCTTCCAATCGGGAAGCGACAGAATACTCAAGGTGATGAACCGCCGCTACGACAGCAAAGGGTATCTTAATCTTATAAGCGAAGCCAAAAAGCGTATAAAGGGAGTTACCTTTACCAGTGATATTATAGTGGGTTTCCCTGGCGAAACCTATGAGGATTTTTGCGAGACCCTGCGTGTGGTTAAAGAGGTGGAATTCCAAGCACTTTTCACCTTTATTTATTCCCCCCGAAACGGCACACCTGCCGCCTCTATGTCGGACCCCATCTCCCGCGAGGAAAAGGGTAAATGGTTTAGCGAGCTTTTAGCCCTGCAAGAAGAAATATCCAAGAAAAACTATGCCGCTTATGTCGGCACTACCCATCGTGTTTTGTGTGATGAAATAGTGGGTCAGGGCAGAATGTCAGGTAAAACCTTAGCGGCGGTGGATATCGAGTTTGACGGTGACGAATCGCTGCTTGGTAAATTTGTAGAGGTTAAGGTCGACCGTTTTACGAAAAACCTTGAAGGAACAATAATTTAGAAGAAAGAAGAAATCATAGTGGATATTATTAAGCTTACAAGAGAACTCGGTGCCGCAATACAGGCAACAGAGGAATATAAACGCTTTATGGAGGCTAAGGATAAAAACGATAAGGACGAAGAGCTTCAAAAGCAGATAGGCGACTTTAATCTTCTTAAGATGCAGCTTGATGCCGAGCACGAAAAGGAAGCAAAGGACGATGCCAAAATACTTGAAATCAACGAAAAAATCGTTGCACTTTATAATGTAATAATTTCGTCAGAGGCAATGACACAGTACAATGCGGCATATGCCGACTATAAAACCCTTACAGATAAAATCACAAATATTTTGCTTATGTGCGAAAACGGTGAGGATCCCGCCACCTGCGAGCCCTCCTCCTGTACAGGCAACTGCGGCACCTGCGGCGGCTGTCATTAAGAAGGTAAAAATCTAAGGAAAGGAATGATAAATATGGCAGAGCTTTCTCCGATGATGCGTCAATATATGGAAATTAAAAGCCGTAATACCGACAGTATTCTCTTTTTCCGTTTAGGCGATTTTTACGAGATGTTTTTCGATGATGCAAAGCTTGCATCCGAAGAGCTTGACCTGACACTTACAGGTCGCGATTGCGGTCAAGAAGAACGAGCTCCCATGTGTGGCGTTCCTTTCCATAGCTGTGAATCCTATATTGCACGCCTTGTGGAAAAGGGCTATAAAGTCGCTATTTGCGAGCAGATGGAAGACCCTTCTACCGCAAAGGGACTTGTAAAGCGTGACGTTGTCCGCATAATTACTCCGGGCACCGTAATTGAAGAAAGTATGCTGCAGGAGGACAAGAACAACTATCTCGCAACAATAAACTTTACAAAGGATGCTGTGGCACTCTGCTTTGCCGATGCTTCAACAGGCAAAGCTTTTGTTACCGAAATTTCGGGAGGTAGCACACAGCAAAAGGTAATAAATCAGCTTGCACGTTTTTCTCCCTCTGAAATAGTTACCACTAAGGAGCTGGAGCTTAATCCCCAGATAACAGAGTATCTTAATAATATGACCGACTGTATGATTACAGTCAAAGAAAGGTCAGCTTTTGATATTGCAAGCGGGGAAGAGCTTGTTAAAAACCATTTTGATGTTATCAGTCCAGAGAATTTGGGAATCGAGTCAAAAAGTCCTGCGGTCTCGGCACTGGGCTGTGCACTCGCATATATTTATGAGAACGGCGGAAATAAAAGTATTTCTATCGGTGAGGTAAGCTATTATTCCACATCAGAATATATGAATCTTGATTATACCGCTGTCAGAAATCTTGAGCTTTGCGAAACCATGCGTTCAAAATCCAAAAAAGGCTCTCTGCTTTGGGTGCTTGATAAGACTAAAACTGCAATGGGTAAGCGAATGCTCAGAAGCTGGATAGAACAGCCTCTCTTAGAGTTGTTTGCCATAGACGAACGTCTTAATGCTGTAGAAGAGCTTGTGGGTGACACCATTCTTCGCGGAGAGCTTATGGAATATTTAAGCGGCATCCGCGATTTAGAACGGCTTCTCACCCGTGTAGTCTATCGCACAGCCAATGCTAAGGATATTAATTCCATTGCCGACACCTGTGGCAGAATGCCCTACATAAAAGAGGCTCTCGGTTCTGCAAGGTCAAAGCTTTTAGGAAAGCTTCACACCGAGCTTGACCCGCTTTCCGATATTACCGAGCTTGTAAAAACCGCCATTGAAGATAATCCGCCGTCAATAGTGCGTGAGGGCGGTATGTTCAGAAAGGGCTTTAATGCCGAGCTGGACGAGCTGATTTATATCATTGAAAACGGCTCAAATATTGTTGCTGATATTGAAGCGAGGGAACGGGAACGGACAGGCATTAAAAATCTGCGTGTACGTTTCAATAAGGTGTTTGGATATTATATTGAGGTGACAAATTCTTATAAAGACCTTGTGCCCGAGGACTATATCCGCAGACAAACCCTGACTAACTGCGAGCGTTATATTACAGAAGAGCTTAAAACCTTAGAATCCCGTATTGTCGGTGCAAAGGACCGACGCGAGCAGCTCGAGTACGAGATGTTCGAGGCTATGCTTAAAACCCTTGCAGAGCAGTTAAAACGCTTCCAGACCTCTGCAGAGGTAGTGGCAACTATCGATACACTTTGCTCTCTGGCTGAAACTGCAGTACGCAACGATTATGTGCGTCCCAGAATTAATACGGAGGGTATCATAAATATCAGAGCAGGAAGACACCCTGTGGTTGAAAAGGTGATTAAATCACCCTTTGTTTCAAATGATACTTATTTAGACCTTAAGGATGACCGTTGTGCCGTTATCACAGGTCCTAATATGGCAGGTAAATCCACATATATGCGACAGGTCGCCCTTATCACCCTTATGGCACAGATAGGCTCCTTTGTTCCTGCCGAATCGGCAAACATCAGCATTGTAGATGCAATCTTTACCCGCGTCGGGGCATCGGACGACTTGGCAAGCGGACAGTCTACCTTTATGGTAGAGATGAGCGAGGTTGCTTCAATTATTAAGAATGCCACTTCAAGAAGTCTGCTTATTCTCGATGAAATCGGCAGAGGCACATCTACCTTTGACGGAATGTCTATAGCCCGTGCTGTGCTTGAATTTGTTGCCGATAAACGTCGACTTGGGGCAAAAACCCTATTTGCTACCCATTATCACGAGCTTACCGAAATGGAAAATGAGCTAAAGGGTATTAGAAACTATAATATTGCCGTAAAAAAACGCGGTGACGATATAACCTTCCTGAGAAGAATCGTCAGGGGCGGGGCAGACGACAGCTACGGAATAGAGGTCGCAAAGCTTGCAGGAATTCCCGACGGTGTTATAAACAGGGCAAAGGAAATTCTTCAAAAGACCCTTGATGAGGGTGTGACCATCACTCGCACAGTAAAAACCGACGAGCTTCAGATGCCGCTCACGTTTGGAGCAACCGATGAAATAATTGACGAGCTTAAAACTATGGATGTAAATGTTCTTACCCCCATCGAGTGTATGAGCATTCTCTCCGACCTTTCTAAGAAAGCCAAAGAACTATAAAAGGAGTTGAATTTATGGCAGACATCAGACTTTTACCAAAAGAAATAGCAGAGCTTATCGCCGCAGGCGAGGTCGTAGAACGTCCTGCGTCTGTCATAAAAGAGCTTGTAGAGAACTCTATTGATGCAGGTGCCGATAAAATTACCGTTGAAATTCAGCGAGGCGGTATATCCTATATGCGTGTCACCGACAACGGTTGCGGAATAAAGGCAGATCAGGTGCGAACAGCCTTTCTGCGACACGCTACAAGCAAAATTACAAACGCGGCAGACTTGTTTAAAATAGCAACCCTCGGCTTCCGCGGCGAGGCACTTGCCTCTATCGGATCGGTAGCTAAGGTGGAGATGCTTACAAAAACAGCAGATTCGCTTGTTGGCACTCGCTATGTGTTCGAGGGCGGACAGGAGGTAGAGTTTGAAGAGGTGGGTTGTCCCGATGGTACAACAATAGTTATCCGCGACCTTTTCTTTAACACCCCTGCCCGTATGAAGTTCTTAAAGAAAGATTCTTCCGAGGCTACCGCAGTCGCTTCGGTGATAGATGCTATTGCTCTTTCACACCCTGAAGTATCTGTTCGTTTTATTAAAGACTCCAAGGCAGGCATAGCCACCTCTGGCGACGGCAAACTCAGCTCAGCAATATATTCTGTTTTGGGCAGAGAATTCTCTTCGGGACTCATTCCTGCAGACTCTACTACAGGTGGTATTCGCGTATCGGGTATGATATGTAAGCCTGTGTATTGCCGTCCGACAAGGTCGGGACAGTATTTTTTCCTTAACAGCCGTTTTATCCGTTCGGGTGTTATTGCAAAAGCACTCGATCAGGCGTATAAAAATACAATTATGGTGGGCAAATTTCCTGCCTGTGTGCTTAATATAGAGGTATCCTTCAACATGGTGGATGTAAATGTACATCCCGCAAAGACCGAGGTGCGTTTTTCAGACGAAAAAGCAATTTTTGAAGCAGTTTATTATGCTGTAAAAAATGCTTTGATGCAGGGAGATACCCGTCCTCAGTTAGAGCTGAAGTCTAAGACTTCAAAGCCCCAACCTGAAAGCGTCTTCACCCGTATGACGGTAGATGAGTATCAAAAACTATCATCCTCTTCAAAAAGTGCCGTCAAAGAAATGTATAATATAGGAAAAACCTCTGACACACAAAAAAACGACTATGTAAAATCACAACCTTCCCAAATTAGACCATCTGCAGTCTTATCGGACTTTTCAAAGCCCCTTATTTCGGATAGCACTATATATTTGGGTGCGAAAAATAACGGGCAGGAAAAACCTGTAGAAGAAAAGCCCTCAGTTATTATACAACAGGCAGAAAAAAAGCAAAATCCGATTTACGAGCAGATACTAAGCACACTTTTGGATGATGAAACCAAATATGAGAATGCAACCTTTGTCGATGATACCGAAATAGAGTTCCGCTATATCGGCGAAGCCTTCAGGACATATCTTATTGTGCAGTATAAGGGAAGCATATGGTTTATAGATAAGCATGCCGCCCACGAGCGGTTGCTGTACGATGAGCTTAAGAGTAACGGTGTCACAGAGGTACAAGCGTTGCTGTCACCCGTTTCGGTAACCCTTTCACGAGAGGAATATCGTGCCGTTTGCGATAATCTCGACTTGCTTTTAAAGGCAGGGTTTGAGGTTGAGGAATTTGGCACAGTATCTGTGCTTGTCCGTGCGGTTCCTGCAAGTCTGGTTAAAACCGATGTAATGTTCCTTATGTGTGATATTGCCGCAAATCTCGTGAAACTTGGCAAGGCAGAAACCGATATATTAGACGATTTGTACCACAATATCGCTTGCAGAAGTGCAATTAAAGGCGGAAATCTGCAGTCGGCTGCAGAAATGGAGGAGTTTGCCCGTAAGATAATATCAAATAATGATATTATGTATTGTCCTCACGGCAGACCCGTAGCCTTTGAACTTAAAAGAAGCGAGCTTGAAAGACAGTTCGGCAGAACGAAATAGGGTGATAATATGAATAAAACACCCATAATAGCGGTTGTAGGACCTACCGCATCGGGCAAGACCGAGCTTGCAGTAAAGCTTGCAAAAAAGCTTGATGCCGAGATAATTTCTTTTGACTCTATGCAGATATATAAGGGTATGCATATAGCCTCAGCCGCTCCCGATGAGGCAGAAACCGAGGGCATAAAGCATCACCTTATCGAGTTTTTAGAGCCGGAAGAAAGCTTTTCGGTCGCAGATTTTGTAAAAGCTGCAAAATCTGCCGTAGATGATATACTTAGCCGCGGCAAGCCCATAATAATTGCAGGCGGCACGGGGCTGTATGTTAACTCATTTATTGACAATATAACCTTTAGTGACGAGGTTGCAGACCAACAGCTAAGGGAAGAGCTTAACGCCGAATACGACCTTATCGGCGGAGAGGCTATGGTGGAAAAACTGAGAAAGTTCGATCCTCAGTCTGCACAGCGGCTTCATCCAAACAATAAAAAACGGGTTATCAGAGCCTTTGAAATTTATATGACCACAGGTATAACAATGACCCAGCAGCTTGAAAACTCTACTAAAGCTGAATCACCTTATCTTCCTTATATGTTGGGGTTAAGCTTTGAAGACCGCGAACTGCTTTACGGCAGAATAGATCTGCGGGTAGATAAAATGATTGCTGAAGGTCTTGTATCGGAAGCTGCAGCTATGTTTGAAAAGAATACTTCGGGTACTGCGGTTCAGGCAATCGGTCACAAAGAGTTTTTTCCTTATTTTAAAGGGGAAATATCCTTGGATGAGGCAACCGAGCTTTTAAAAAGGGAAACAAGACGTTATGCCAAAAGGCAGCTTACCTGGTTTCGTCGTGACGAGCGTATTAACTGGATATACCGCGACAAAACCGAAGATGTTTTTAAAGAGGCAGTTCATATACTTGAAAGGATTGGTTATTTTGGAAAAACGACATAAACTGATAAAATTCATAATAGCCGCGTGCATTATTCTGTTTCTCGGTTATCAGTATTATGTGGGATTTTATGCTTCCATAGCAACCGAATCGGCAGAGCAGTTTAAATATACAGAGGGTATTGATACTGTCGGTACATTTATCCGTAACGAAATAACAGTTAAGTCTGATCATAAAGGCACTATACATTTTGTTGTAAGCAATGGAGAAAAGGTAGCAAAAGATGGGGTTATCGCCAGCATTTATGAAAGCGATTCTGCGTCGGCGGCAGCCTCAAGAATAAAAGAGATTGACGAGCAACTCGCTGTTATATCCGAGATAGAGGGATACAACGACTCCACTGCCGTAGATGTTAATACTATAAATAACCGTATCAGCGAGCATCTTAATAATTTTGTATATACCGCTCAGGACGGTCGATTTTCCGATGTTGAAAACAGTGTGTCGGATCTGCTGACAATGCTTACCAGAAAACAGGTAGCAACAGGAGAACAAAGTGACTTTAGTGCACTTAAAGAAGCTCTGCAGTCAGAACGGGCAACCCTTTCTTCTCAAATGGGAGCACCAAAAGGAAAAATCACCTCTGAAACCGCGGGATATTTTGTTCTCGGTGCGGATGGATTTGAAAATAAGCTTACCACGGGTGGTCTGGAAGAATAC
>JAZUNC010000014.1:0-2301 GCA_045603945.1 Acutalibacteraceae bacterium
TAGTCATTGTCTTCCTAAGCCCGCTTGGCCTCCGACTTGAGGAGGAAAACTATAATGAAAAAAATTATTGCATTACTTTTAGCAGTTGTTATGGTGCTTAGCTTTGCTGCCTGTGGCTCTAAAAATGTTGCTGAGGTTATCGAAATCGACCTTACTGAAGAGCAGTATGCCTTCGGTGTTGATAAGAATCAGCCTGAGCTTCTTACAAAGGTTAATGAGTTTATCGGCAAAATAATGGACGACGGCACTTTCAAAAACATTTGTGACAAGTATTTCAGCGATGGCGAAAAAGAGGGCGTAACCTCTGCTGTGGAAGACCCTTCTAAGGATCAGCTCGTAGTTGCTACCAACGCACAGTTTGCTCCCTTTGAGTATAAAGAGGGCGACAAGTTCTACGGCATTGATATGGAAATTGCAAAGCTTCTTGCAGACTACCTTGGTCAAGAGCTTGTTATTAAGGATATAGATTTTGATGCTGTATGTCTTACTGTTGGACAGCACAAGTGCGACATCGCAATGGCTGGTCTTACCATTAGTGAAGACCGTAAGGAGCATGTAACCTTCTCCGATTCTTACTATACCGCTAACCAGCGTATTATTGTTAAGAGCGGTGACGACACCTTTAAGGATTGCAAAACCACAGAGGATGTTGAGAAGATTCTTAACAGCTTTAACGAGGAAACCAAAATCGGCTACCAGAACGGTACTACAGGCGCTCTCTATGTAGTGGGTGACGAGGATTGGGGCTTTGACGGCTACAAGGTTACAGGCAAGGGCTACGGAAGCGGTGCTCTTGCAGTTCAGGATATGCTTAACGGAAATATCGATTATGTAATCATTGACTCCGACCCTGCTAACTTCATCACCAAGGCTATTAATGCCGTTGCTTAAGATTTAATTTGTGTACTTCGCAATAACCTCACCTTTTGGTGAGGCTATTGCCTTGTTTAAAGGAATATTTTATGGGAAATTTTGGTGCTAAAATCGAAAGATTTTTAGATATTTTTATTGATGCTGACGGATACAAAACCGTAATAGAGGGTTTAAGCAACACCCTTAAAATAGCAGTAATCGGTCTTATTATCGGTATTGTTATCGGTACGCTTATCGCTACCGTAAGAGTTGTACCTAAATATAAACTTTTACCGAGAATTCTTAACGGTATCTGTGGCTTTTATGTTGCCTTTTTCAGAGGTACACCGATGGTAGTACAGCTTCTGCTTTCGTACTATGTTGCATTACCTCTAATGGGAATAAATCTTCCGTCGGTAACGGTGGCTATTGCGGTGTTCGGTCTTAATTCGGGTGCTTACATATCGGAAATAATGCGTGGCGGTATTCTGTCGGTAGACTCGGGACAGACCGAGGGAGGCAGAGCAATGGGCCTTACCTTTGCCAAAACAATGACCGCTATCGTTATCCCACAGGCAGTAAAAAACATACTGCCTACACTCGGTAACGAGTTTATTACCCTTATTAAGGAAACCTCGGTGGTTAGCTTTGTCGGTGCTCTCGACCTTTATGTTGCCTTTAACCGTATAGGCTCTAACAGCTACGAATTTATGGTGCCATATCTTGTAATGGCGGTAATCTATATAATTCTTGTCCTTATTATAAGCGGACTTGTAAAGATTATGGAAAGGAGTCTGAGAAAAAGTGATAGAGGTCGTTAATCTCAATAAATCCTTTGGTGAGCTTTGTGTGCTTAAGGATGTTAATATCACCATCGAAAAAGGCGAAAAGGTGGTCGTTATAGGACCGTCAGGCTCAGGTAAATCAACCTTTCTCAGATGCCTTAACTGTATGGAAGACCCCACCTCGGGAAACATCTTTTTCCACGGTGTAGATCTTGCTGACCAAAAGGTAGATATAAATGTCCACCGTCAGAAAATGGGTATGGTTTTTCAGCATTTTAATCTCTTTAACAATAAAACCGTTATTCAGAATATAATGCTTGCCCCTGTTTATGTTGAAAAAAAGCGTATGCGTAAGCTTCGCAGAAAAAATCCCAATAATGAAAAGATAAAATCGGTTGCCGAAATCAAGGCAGAGGCTAAGGAAAAAGCCGTTGACCTGCTTAAAAGAATCGGTCTTGAGGACAAAGCAAATGAATATCCTTCAAGACTTTCGGGCGGACAAAAACAGCGTGTGGCTATAGTTCGTGCCCTTGCTATGAATCCCGATGTAATGCTCTTTGACGAGCCTACAAGTGCCCTCGACCCCGAAATGGTAGGGGAGGTTTTAGAGCTGATGAAGGAGCTTGCAAAAGAGGGTATGACAATGGTTGTCGTTACTCACGAA
>JAZUNC010000015.1:0-2374 GCA_045603945.1 Acutalibacteraceae bacterium
CGAGACTTCCTTATGAGAAGTCTCGCAAACTTCCGCTTTTTTACTTGCAAATTCATACAAATCAAAATATAATAAAAATTGTTCACGATTAATTCACATATCTGTTTAATAAAAATCACAACCTAAGAGTATACTTGTTTACGAACACTAAGATAAAATATTCAGGAGGATGTTTTATGGACGAGAATAACAATTTAAATCAGCCTCAAATACCCGATTCTCAAAGCTCTGAAACAAAAGAAACAAAATCGGGCTATACAGTGACCCCACAGGGTGGCTTTTACTCAGGAATTCCGTCTTCTGACAGCAAAGCGGAAGAAAAGGAGATAAATGAAGAAAATAACCCGAGAAGCAGCTTTTCTTTTTCGGATACCGGTTATACAGAGCCATCCCCGAAGACAGAGAATGAGCCGCCTGTTCAAAACCGCGTAAACTCATATTCTCCGTATGTTAACTATAAACCGCACGTTCAGAATAGCAAAAATAAGAGAGTTTCTTTTGCTACGGTTATTGTTTCTACGGTGCTCGCGACTATTATTGGAGCAACAAGCGGAATAGTCGGTATGCTGGCAGTTCAGTCTTCACAGAATACAGGGGGAAACCCATCACAGCCACAGGCATCGGTAAGCAACGGTACAGAGGTCAATATTGATGTGCAGAATGTGGAGGCAACCGTTGGAGAAGCAGTGGCAGAAAAGGTTACACCAAGTGTAGTGGGAATAAGAACTACGGTTTCTATCACAAGCTTCTTCGGTGGAACACAGGAAGCTTCGGGCGAAGGCTCGGGTGTTATATATACTGCCGACGGATATATAATCACCAACTATCACGTTATAAGTGATGCAATAGAGTATGGCGGAAAGTCCTCTGCAATACAGGTTTTCTTAAGCGGCAACACCGAAAAAGGCTATGATGCGTCGGTTGTGGGATATAATATTTCTAACGACCTTGCAGTTTTAAAAATCAACGGAAAAGGCCTGCCTGCAATTCAGTGGGCAAATTCCTCAGAACTTAAGGTAGGTCAGCAGGTAATGGCTGTTGGCAACCCGGGAGGTCTTGAGTTTATGGGCTCTGCAACCTGGGGAATTATCAGCGGACTTAACCGAGTTATATCTTCGTCCTCTGATGGCTCTACCACCGAACTTATACAGACCGATGCGGCTATAAACCCAGGCAATTCGGGCGGAGCACTTGTAAATATAGAGGGTAAGCTTATCGGAATCAATTCAAGCAAGCTTGTAAGCGAAAGCGTTGAGGGAATGGGCTTTGCAATTCCGTCAAATACCGTTAAGGAAATATGCGACAAAATAATTGCTAAGGAAAACGACCCCGACCCCTATCTTGGCATCACCATCAGCGAACGCTATGACCCCGATACACTTAAACGCTACGGTTATCCTGTAGGTGCGGTTATTTACAGCGTTACCTCAGGCAGTCCCGCAGATGAGGCAGGACTTCGTCAGGGCGATATAATCACCGAGTTTGACGGCAAACAGGTCAGCCATTATAACCGCCTTTCGGAATATCTTTCAGATTGCACACCGGGTAAGAGCGTGGCAATAAAAATCTACCGTTCGGGCAGATATCTCGACGGAACCGTCACCATAGGCTCAAACAATTCACAGTAAAAAAACAACACCATCGGGAAACCGATGGTGTTAGTTTTTACTGTTTTATATTTTATTCTGCAGGTTGTGTAGTAAAATCAACTCCACTTACTGTTATCTCGTCGCCAAAGGTGCTGTAGGTTATTTTCAGCATATCACCTACAGCCGTAAAGGGAAGTCTGTCGTTTAAGGAAACATCCGCAATAAATACCTTATCGCTTCCTTCAAGCATAATGTAATATGCGGTATTTCCTCCCACCACCGCAGAAGATATTTTAGATACCTTAGCAGTTACCGTCTGTTCGTCACTTACGCCTGCACCTGAATTTTCGTCAAGCTTTCCTGCCTCTTTAAGCAAACGGCGGTATTCCTCCTCAGCACCTGCAAGGGTGTCAGAAACGCCTACTATCTGGTAGTTTGAAACCGATACGAAGGAATATGCCTTAACAAGTCCTGCGCTGTCCTTAAGACTTACGAAATAAGAGGGTGTGTCGGCGATATTTACAAGTATCGGGAAGGTGGCGGTATAGCCCTCTTCCTGAATTTTACCCTCAGCCGATTCCATTGCAGAGTATTCCTCAGCACCGTTTATGGAATAGGTCTTTGCTTCCTTGGTGCGTAGGTTTACAAGAATAAATCCGATGTTCGACTCGTCGGATACTACCGAGGTGATACCTGTATATACCCAAATATCGTCGTCAATGGCAAGATAGTTATAACCCTCTGTGGTCTTAACTAAGTCGGAGGCCAAGCTGTCTTAGGAAGAC
>JAZUNC010000016.1:0-31835 GCA_045603945.1 Acutalibacteraceae bacterium
CTTCCGATACGAGTGTTGGCTTGCCCGACGGCTTTGTGATGAAGCTTCCATACTGCTCAACTATTGTCTTTTTGCCGAGTAGCTTTTCCAGCTCTCCGAGAGATATAAGTGTCGTCTTCGTTACAACGCTCTCATCTACTCCGTTGTCAACCAAAGCTTGCAACAAAGCTCTCTCGTCGGTGTACTTTCTTACGCTTCTGCCCTCTACTACCTTATATCGAGGTATCACCGTACCCGACAATGCAGAGCGTAAAGCATGCTCCTGCAATGCCTTGCACCACGCTTCGACGGCAGGCACAACGGTTAACTTCTCCGCTATCTCGGTTGGTGTTAACATGGCTACTTCTTTGTCGTTAACACCACTACACTCATTAGCGAGCTTACGGCATACACCTTTGGCTTTGCAGAAGCGGCAATGCTCTCCCGTTGCAAATTCGCCACCACCGGTGTACGCCTCTATCGCGGTGTGTTTAAGCGTGCGGCTACCCCATGCAAGCAGCTGAGAGGGTGTTATGCTATACACGCTGTGACTGTGTAGCCGAGGTTGCACGATATGCAGCACAACATTAGTGATGTTTTCACACGTCACCTTGGCTAACACGCCAAGGGCATACATCATTAGCTGGGGGTTCTCCTCAGCATCGACGGCAACACCTCTGCCATATTTCAAATCGAAAATATGAAGCGTGCCATCTGTGATAACGCATGCGTCAACCGTGCCATAGCATGCCGGCACAAAATCTGTCAAGTCAACTTTATACTCGACAAGCACGGTTGAGTTGTCGTTGATAGCTTCCATGACTGCCTCCACATAGATGTTAACGAAGTCGGGCATCTCAATGCTATAATGCTGTTGTTTCGATGCTTGCTGCATCAATACAGCTGCCGTATCTTTATCAATGGCTCCGGTGTAGCGTTTCAACGCTACCTCCGCTATATGATGGGCGAGCGTGCCTTCTTCGGCTACCTCACTTGTTGTATCGGGGAATAGTTGCTCCAACCTCGCTGATGGAGGACAAGCGAGCCATCTGTGCGACCCTGAGGGTGATAAAATAGAGTGTGACATCTTTTAAAGTGTTAAAATTTTGTTGTAAAATTCGATTCGTTCATCATTGTTTAGTTGCGAGAAGCCGGATACACCATATGTAGCTAATATATCCTTGACTTGTTGGCGTTTGCCTTGCTGCACCAACTCGCTTATTTTGCCTTGCAACACCGGCAGCTCTATAACTTTCGCCTCGGCTTTGGCGTGTTCTTCGGCAATAGGTGCATCAGTGGCTGCTTTTGCCTCCTCCTTCATTGGAGTGGCAGCTTTTACGACGGCTTCGCTTTGTGTTGTTGCCGTCGGTGCTGTTGTCAATAGCTTGTCAACAATTCGCTGCACCTGGTCAGCCAGTGCAATTGTTAATGTTACGTTTATTTCCATAATGCTTTATTTTTTTTACGCCCTCTGACAGCTTCGGGCATTGCTTTTTAAAGAAAAGACGAGCAAAACAAGGGCTGTAATAAATGAAAGAAAACACCTAACCATGAAGAAGTTGCCCGACATTCACGCTCTCGTGATATGCTGTTTTGCTCGTTATATAATGTGTCGGCACCCTGCCGTATATCTCAACACACCCAACATCGCCTCACTATGGCGGATGCCGACACTATGCTATTCAAGGCACATTTTTGTTATAGTCGCCTTAGAGAAGTAGAGGCGACCGAAACGTTTTTTGCAAGGGAGTTCGCCTCTATTAGCTTTGTTATGCACCGTCTTTACGGCTAAGCCGAGGTAACTTGCCACTTGCTCGGCTGTCATAACTTCGTCCAGCTCACTCCTCAACTCTCGTGCGGTCATTATGGCGATGCGTCTAACTTCCTGCTCTCTCATGGCTATTCGACTCTTGTTACTTTTACATATATAGGGTTACTCTCGTCGGGGTTATCACGTATGATAGCTGTTTTCCATCTACGCCCTGCAACAACTACATTTAACCTGCTTACTGACGACACAACCGAGTCGTATCTTTCGATGGGAAATGTTACGCTTGCCCCCTTCCTGAGGGCTATCAGCGTCTTTCGTATTGGCTCTTTTTTCATATTTTTTTAATTTAAAATTTCAACATTCATCCTCGTATACAATGTGTTAGTGCTTATAACACGCAGCACCGCGTTACCTCTTATATCGCAAGGAATATATAGCCAAGAGTTGACGGTAGCGTTGCCGTACACCTCTTTGACGGTAGCGTAGTCACACACCTCTTTGACGGTGGCGTTGTCGCACACCTTGTTGATGGTGGCGTTGCCGTACACCTCTTTGACGGTAGCGTTGCTGCACACATAGTTGACGGTAGCGTTGTCACACACCTTGTTGATGGTGGCGTTGCCGCCCACATAGTTGACGGTAGCGTTGTCACACACCTCTTTGACGGTGGCTTTGCCGTACACCTCTTTGATGGTGGCGTTGCCGCACACCTCTTTGATGGTGGCGTTGCCGCACACATATATATTTGCCAAAACGCTAATAGTGTCGATGTCACCATCTATTAAGCAGTAGCCTTCATGATGTACTTCGTTGGCATATATATGCACCGCGTTAAATAGCTCTTTGTTGGCTTCTATCATTGGTACATCTACTACCCCCTTATAAAAGCACCAGTTGAAGTTGTCTTTTACGACGTCGAAAAAAGCCTCCATCGTATCTGCATCTTCTGCATCATGTATAACATGACAAGCGTTGGCTTCGTAGCCTCTGCGGATTATTTCCGCTTTTAATTCTTCAAAGTTGTTCATAATCATTATATTAGTTCGATATAAGTACATGCGAGGTTCTTTGGCTGCACGTCACAGCCGATACGGTACGGTACTTGCAGTTTGTCGAGGATGCGGGCTACTGCTGCTGTGTGGTCGTGAATTGTGAAGCCGACATCGCCACGAGAGCCACCGATGACAGGGTAACATCTCCCGTAAAGGTAAAGTGTGATAATAGCTTTGCGTACTGCACTGTTCTGCGGAACGGGAAAACTCTTCGGATTGTTTAATGCTACTTGCAAAAGGTCTTGACTTGTCATAACGTTTTAATTTTTAATTGGTTAATACTTTTTTATCTTTAAAAAAAAGCTTGCCGAGGCGAGTGCGAAGTTTACAACCTCTTTTGATGCTTTATCTCGGCAAGCGGGCTTACCAGAGCTTTAACACATCAATAGTGCGAGATAAAATGAAGCTTTTATAAATGCCCATATAAAGAGCATGAAAGCGTTGTACACAGACGAGATAGTTATCACGTCGAACAGCGTGTCATCACGCCAAAATGCCCAAACGAGCCATCCGCAAGCGTTTACCGCTGCCCAGAGGAGGAGGATTATCAACATGCCCATAACTTTATTTATTTGGATAATTACGACACACTCGCCAACCCTCCTGAACCCATCGGTTTATCGTCATTTGGCTTCTATATTTGTTTTCTACACGCTCGCTGGCTTTAATCCCATTAACGGAAGCCTGCTCTATTAGCTCACTGCCTTTGTATACACTGATGATAACTCTCATAACTTTTGTACTTTTAATTGTTTTTATTACCTTTGTTTGTTTGTTTACTTAATGATTTGATTCATTAACTAATTATAGTACAAATATAAGCTGATAGTTTAAATTATGCAAGCTATTAGCCAATTATTTTTAATCTATTAGCTTTATTTGTACACATTCCAAATAAACCAACAGCTTATTTTATTATGAAACAACGTATTAAGGAGTATTTAAGATTTAAGGGTATTAAAAATATGGATTTTTCCGCTGCGATTGGTGTATCAAACGCCTATATATCAAGCATTAAGAGAAGTATTCAACCCGACAAACTTGCTCGAATCCAACAAAATTACCCCGACCTGAACATCGAATGGCTTGTTACGGGTCGCGGTGAAATGCTTAACACACCTCAACACATGAGCGTGATAAACAACGGCACTAACAGCGACACGATGGCAAACAATATAACGATGCACAACGCTCATCAGCATTGCCATAACGCAACAACAGCTGCGTGTAATGGCGATTGTGAGCATTGTGCAATCCCCGTCGTGCCGTCGGAGCTTACAACAGCACCAAATATAGATGTATATAATGTAGTGACTAAATTAGATAATGTAAGCCGTTACCCTCACACCGGGCAAACGCCTCGACCCGACCTCTATTACCCCATCATGAGCCGAGCCATGGAGCCGTACATCTGCCTCGGGGATAGGCTTGCCCTCGTCTCCTTCCCCATCGGCGAAGAGGCTATCGAACCCGGCACTCCTCACACCGTCGACACGAAGTCGAAAGGGTTCATCACACGGCTGCTATTTGACCACCCCGACGGCTATTTGGCTCGGGCTTTCGACCGAGAGCGATACCCCGACTTCGTCATCAAAAGAAGCGACGTTATACGCATCTATCGCATCATCGGGCTTATCCGCGTAAGGATGTAAAATTGAAAGAAAATAGTCCTTAAAAACGACAAAAACGCAACACTATGTAAAAATAAACATATAACTATCTAACTATCAACAACAAAGTTCACTCCCCATGGGTGTACCGAAAATGGTGCGTTATATGGCACTTGCAAACTGCTAAGCGTTTAATTTTGAGCTGTTTAGCAAATATAGGGTAAAAGGACGGGGGTCGAATTAAGTGCGAAGTCCGCCTTTTACTTCCCTATTTAAGCCGTCTACTTCCTATCTAAACGCAACACTTTCACAACACCTATCGGCAAAAACGCAACACAATGAAGATAAGCACAACACTTTTACGCAACAACGTCATGGTGCGTGTCGCATTCACTTCCAACATTCGCAAGCACTTCAACACTGGCGTGTCGGTAGCTGACCGCTCACAATTCGATAATGGTGCCATAGTCAACAGAGAAGACGCTGCCGAGCTTAACGCGAAGATAGGTGCAAAGCTTGCCGAGGTAAAGCGAGCCATTGACTTGCTCGAAGCCCAAGGCATAGATGTAACGCCTGACACATTATCTAACGCACTTGACAAGCGTTGTGATATAGGCAGCTTCCTCGACTTCATGGAGAGACGAATCAAAGAGCGGCCTCTGCGTGAGAACTCGCGACGCAACCACCTCATCACTCTTGCGGCTCTTCGTCGTTTCGGCCGCATACAAAGCTTCGCATCTCTCACACCTGAAAATATAATGCTATTCGATAGCTTCCTGCGAGAGGAGGATGCGACACGCAAGCAGTCAACTATCCGAGGGTATCACAAGAGCATCAAGCCGTATATAAGAGAGGCGTTGCTGTCGAGGTATATACGCGTCAATCCTTACGACCACTTTTATGTGCCTCGTGGTGCTGCCACTCCTCGCACTCCTCTCAGTGAGAGCGAGCTGCAACGCATTATCAACGCTCACCTCCCACACATATATATAAAGGCTCGTGACATCTTTATCTTCCAAGCTTATACGGGCTTGTCGTACGCAGACGCAATGGCTTTCGATGCGAGAGAGCATCTCATCGTGCGTGATGGGCATTCGTTCATCTCTCATGAGCGTATCAAAACGGGGACGAAATTTTTCACACCTCTGCTGCCAAACGCGGATGCCGTTTTGTTGAAATACGGTGATAGGCTACCACGCCTGAGCAATCAAAAATATAACATGCATCTGCACGCAATCGAGGGGATTGTTGGCATTGACAAGCCGTTAACTTCACACGTTGCCCGGCACACGTTTGCAACACTGATGTTGTCCTATGACATGCCTATGGCTGTCGTGTCGCGTATGCTCGGGCATACAGATATAAATGTAACACAGCTATACGCGAAGATAACAAGTGACAAGGTAGAGAGTGCCACAAGCAAGCTTTGGGGCGAATTAGAGTAAAAAAAAGTAACGAGGGTTATAAACCCCCGTTATGATATAGTTAGCGTTAGCCCTAATGGCGGCAATAGCTTTGATAACGTGTCGAGCGTTGGCGATAATTGCCCGAGTTCTATCTTGTTTATATGCTTGTAATTAACCCCCGAAAGGGCTTCAAGCTTCCTGAGAGAGTAGCCGAGCGATTTCCTACGCTCGGCTATAATTTCGTTATAGCTCATACGGCCAATACACTATTGCTGTTATGTTACCGTTTTCATCTTCAAGCTCATGCTCGAAGCGTTTGAGAGCTTTGTTGTAAAATAGCTCTCCGTTAACTACTTGGAGGTTGTCGTTTTCATCCTCCCATGTAAAATAACCCTGACGAGGGTTAAAGTCGCTTCCTTTAATTTCTTTTACTTTTGCCATAGTCGTATAATTTAAATGTTATTATCTGGCGTTAGCTATTTGGCAAGCTTTGTCATAGCCGTGGTATTCAACAGCCTTTTGCCAATTGCTTTTGTAACCTTTTGTCATTTGAGGGTGGTATTTTATAATTTGGTTCATTTGACATATGATGTCTTTTTCAGCGATGTTTACGCGACGACCCCAAGAGAGTTGAGCGTACTCCAAAACGCGGGTCATGAACCATTTAAGAGTGTAAAATTTGTGTTCGGTATTACAATTTTTATTATAAAAATTGATAACTAATTCGCGGTTAACTTTGAGTACGTTTAATATTTGTTCGGTTGTCATAGTTGTAATGTTTTTGGGTTGTTTTTTAATTACACTACAAAGATAATGCTTTTATTTTATATGACCAAATAATATCACAAAATACTCACATAATTAACACTAATTAACAGAAAAAAGATACATCTACCCTCACGAGCCGACGCATCTTCAACCAAACAATCACTTTTTGAAACAAATATAGAAACAACAAAACACTACTATCAATGCTAATGCCGTTAACCACCAACACCACGATGGCGTTTTATACCTCACGACTTCGGCAATTACCGGGATACTGTCCACCTCATGCACATATATATAGCTTACGGCAACGCTATCTACTCGCTTGTGTTGGTGTAAGTCGTGATACAATGTGCCATCTCTCACTCTTGCGGTAGAAGTTGCCCATGTCGTGCTGATGGTGCTTGTCGTGTCCGTTGTTGTATTAATTACCACCTCGTGGGGTGTTACGACCTCGACAATTGTATCTATCTCTATCTTTGTTATCGTTTTGCTCTTCTCCACAGGCACATATACGGTGCGTGTGCATGCCACGCAGCACGCTACTAACAACACTATATATATAACTATCTTCTTCATCTTTTGTGTATAACTTCTCGCCTGTTACGCCCTTTTCGCTTGTAGCTGACATGCACCCATGAGTAGCCGTATTCGTCTATCAATTGGTCGAAAGGCAAGTTGTCTCGAATGTAAGCGAATAGCCTCCTATTTCCCTCCTTTGTACCTGTCGTTATATCTGCTGCCTCGCCAGTCATGTGTTGGCTTCTATTCGCACCTCCTATCGTCTTGTTGAGCTTAGGAGAGCGGTAGCCACTATTGACGTAAATAGGCTTGCCGTACGCATCCCTGAGGGGGTCAAGCACCATCTCTACAAGCGTGTGTAAGTTGTCAGCAGAAGTTGCATCAGGAGTGTTGTCAATGTGCAATGCTCTCGCTGTGTCACTATTCGTTAGCTCTGCCATCGTGAAATGTTTCATCGCTTTTCTTATTTCGTTGGCAAAATGTACCTAATTTCGGCTCCCTGTTTTCGCATTCCTCGCGTAGGCAGATGTGGCTTTCAGCAAATAGCGTGCGTGAAACGAGGTCGTTAATCGTTCGCTGCATGCCTGTCATTTTTTTATGAAGCGTAACGATGTGTTCCTCGGCAAATTGCACGCGTTTAGAGAGGTACTCGAATTGCTTCACCTCTGTATCGATGCGGCTCTTACGCGTCTCCTCCTCTTTTTGTTTCGTATTCTCGGCTTCTTGACGCTTCTTGTCTTTCAACGTCACCCAGCCGATAACTCCTCCGAAACAAAGGAAGTTAACAACGATAGCTATTATAGATACCCACTCGTTCATTTTTTAGTCGCCTATCACTTTAATTGTCACGCGTCTATTTCGCATGCCTTTGCCACACCCTTTATACTCGTCAAAATAGCCCATCTCCTCGATGTATAACAGCGTCTCCTTCATATAGCTGTCAGCAACGAGCGTTGCATCATTGGATGCTGCATAACGCTCACGGTAGTCAACTTGTCTGCTGAACTCATCATTTTTCTCGACAAAGCCGTAACGCGTTGCGGTTCGTCCGCCGTTTTTTACGATTCTGCCGTAAACATAGTAGGCGAGTGTTTTACGAATGCCCGCAAACGTCGCTATCTCTCCGCATGGTCGCTTATATTTGCCACCATTTAAGAGGTCGTAATTATGCCCTCCGTTGCCCTCGTTGTTGAGCAAACGAAGCAAGAGGGCAGCACCGATGGTAGGCTTTAAGTCAAGTTGCTCGGCTTCATCGATGTACACTTCAACATCTTTCACATCTATTGACGAGCTGCTATTTCTCGCCAACGCAAATACTTCTTGCGGTGTTATTAAATGCTTATCTGCCATTACATTACGTTTTGTGTCTCCGTGCCGCCAAAACGGCATGAAAGGATTGTAAAATTATCGAAACGCTCCCCTGCCCAGTGTGCAAATATCTTCGCATAGGCTGACGAAATGAATTGCTGCTCCTCCATCACTTGGGCGGCGTAATCATTCCACGCGTCGCGGACTAAATCGCCAGAAAAGCCAACTTTACCGCGTCGAAGAGACAAAAACACCTCTTGATTAAAGGCACTATATATGTTGTCTATCACGCTCTCGGTGGTGACGTTAAACATCTTATCGGTGTTAAGCCCCTCAATAGGCTTAAATTCTGGAGCTTCCTCCGACACATCGACCTCCACTTCAAGGAGCTTTAATGCGTTTGAATCGCCCTGAAAACGTATTAAATCGCCCGAGTAGCCTGTATCGTTATATGTTTCGCCCTCTATCTGTGAGCCACGCTTTGTTATAAGCATGCCGGCAGGCAAGAAGTTGTTGCGGACGTTTCGATTTCGGATGTTGCTCAACCCCTCGTCGGTCGACAAGTCGGTTAATATGCCATCGTACTTTGTCGTTGGGTATCTTCTCCATCCGCTGAGCGAATTCCATTGTATTTGCCCGTCGTAATAGGCTACACCTCCTACCGCCTCTATCTGCTGCATAACAGCGTGTGGGGCAAAGACGTCTATCCGCTCTATCGTATCGTTGTCAACCCTGACGCGAAGCCCTCCCCGGGTAGAGCTGCCCGACCAGTCGACGTGCGTCACTATATGCGAGATGTATCCGTTGTCGTCGCACTCTTCGAGGCGGCAGTTCTCGAACGGCTCATGCTGTATCTCTATCACCTCACCCTCAGTGTTGTAATTTAGATGCAGTGCGAATCCTCCAAAATGGGCAAGGTCTCTCGATACGAGGTGATGCAAATCACGCATCGTTTGACGATAGCGATTGACCACCGTATTTGCAAGAGCTTCATCTTGCAGTCCTCGACCCTCTATAAATTTCGCATAACGCTCCAAGCATTGCCGCCCATTTGGCGAAGCCATCACAACAGCTAATGCATGCTGCGGATATAGGTTGTCATGCCCATAGGCTTGTATGTCGAGACGGCTGTTATACGCTATCTCGACACGCTTGTCCGGCTGCTTTAAGCTTTTTATGTTCATTATTTTTTACGCTTTTTTGGCTGTTTTTCGGTCTCCTGTTCTTCTTGCTCCTCCTCTTCGGGTATCGCTTCGAATAGCGACTTCTTTTGAGGGTACTTCGCGAGATAAGCCTTAGCCACCTCGTCAGTGATGTTGACGTGCGTGTAAACATCTGTCGTGTCGGGTAGTTGTATAACGACACCACGTTTAAGCTTGTATTTTTGTTCACTCATTGCATTTAATGTTTTAATTTTCAACGATATAATAATAAGTGCATCATTGTACACGTCAGGGCAATTGCATCTCCTTAACGGCTCTCCGGTTACATGCTTATATAGCCGTCGTATGTCGTTTTTAACTTCATCGGGGATGAGGGATGCACCCCTCACCCCCGATAAGCTGTTAAAGAGTTGTATTGCCACCTCGTGTGTCATTAGTTACTCGCAACCATCGACTCCAACGCAGTTTTCGTAGCCGCGTAAGACGTCTTGTAAAGGTACATCTCCGACTTCGGGGCTTGCGTCTCGGTGAGCGTTATAGCCCAACCCGAGCGTGTATCGTCGCTATACTTGTCTGCCTCTCCAGCACTTACGATAGCTCCCTGGTGAAAGCCGTAAATTTGGAAAGCTGCCGAGCCGGGCAACGTCTTTCGCAAGCCCTTGTATTTGTTTTCGAGAATGACGACAAATTCCTCGCCACTGATGAGGGGGTCGATGATGTTGTGGGCAACATCCGGTCCATTGTCTGGCACAACGAAAGCAACATTGTGCGTTGTGCCGTTAACATAAGTGCCTACTTCTACCGACGAGTTAGTGCCTGTAAAGGCATTGTTTTGTTGGTAGATGCGAACGGCTTTTTTGCCACTAATTAGCGGCAAGTCCTCGATAATGTTGTCATTATCGGCATTAAATGTAACGGAGCCAAAATCGATATCCGCTCTGCGGAGCAGATAGCCAATGCTTTCAACGCCCTTTTGTATCGGCTCGTTGCAATTCGACTTAATATCCGTCACAACTGCTCTATCACATAAGCTCATATATACCTCCTCTCTCTCTTAGTAAGCGACTTGAATCATATTGTCTTGACCGATAATAGTACCAATCGCACCCTTCGACTTCAACAAGTTAAGTTCGCTCTTGGGGTCGAAGAACACGTTTAACTCTGCGAAGTCGGTGTAACCATCGATACCTACGAGCAAGTTATCTGTTGTCGAGTAGAAAGCCCGGTGAGGCTTATTCCATTTAGTACCTGTGCTTTCGTATGCCTGTATGACGCTATCCCAGAGAGGCACGGCTACGAGGCGAATGCCTTGGTAATACGACTCAGTAACACCCTCGAAGATAGATTGCCATTGCAACTCGCTACCTACGTTGTTGTTGCGTATATCTCGCACCAACGCATCTTTGAGCGATTGAGTGACAAATATAACTTGGTTTGGTGCTTGACGCAGCTCAGGTGATGCACTCATGATGAGGTTGTCAAGGATGCCGGTTGCAACGCCATCGGCAAGGATGCCCGACTTTTGAGCTGCAAATGTGGTTTGATTGTTTGCCGCTATCTCAACGCGACGCAAGGAGTTTGCTGCGACGATTTCAAAAGCATGCTTCCAAAATCCGTCGGTAACGCTGAAATAAGCAGGGTCAACACCGTTAGTGATTACGCCACCATCTGCGACGTTGTCGGCAGCCGTATCTCCAAACCACGCAAAACGCATCAACATCTTATAGATGGCGAGCTCCATGCGGGGATATACAACATCGTCGAGGTATTCTGTGCCGGTGAGGTCGTCGATGTTTGCACCGCGACGCATTGCAACCTGAGCAAGTGTACCGATAAGGTCTCTGTAACAAATTTGCTCGTAAACGCCCCATTCTCCAAGCTCCCACGTTTTTTCGCTCGTAGCGATAGCCGTGTTGTTATAGGTGGGGTTGCAGCCTTGTGCCGCTTGACCAATCAATCCGAACTCCCCTACGAAGCCGACTTTTTTACCGGGGAGGACACCGAAAATTACGTTAAACACTTGTGCGAGGCGTTCAGAGCCAAGCACTTTTGCGAAGATAAGCTCATTGAGCGATTGCAATGCACCGTTGGAGGGTGTCAATGCTTCAAAGTTAATTCCTGCACTTCCCATATTACCTATTTTTTGTTGTTTTTACGAATTTCAGCCAGCTCTGCCTCGATGCGAGATACACCAAGTGCCGGCTTGCTCTCTGTATGCGTGCGTTGGGTAGCTGCTCGATTGCTCACTGCGATGCTTTTTAGCCACTCCGCACCTCCAGCCTTTGCAACGGTGTCAAGGATTGCCACCTCCTCGGTGGTCTTTTGAGATGCAGTTAACATCTCTACCTGTGTTGTTAGCTCCTCCACGCGAGCGGTCAACTGCTCGATAGTATCTGCCATCGCTTGCTCCTCCTCTGTCAGCTCCTCAGGAACATCCTCAGGGTCGCGAATTTCGGTAATCACACCGTCGTTAACAACTACAACGCGACCATCTTCAAGCATATGCTCTCCGTCGGGCGAAGCCTTATCTCCTACCTTTGGGTCGTCGGCATCTGTCTCAACGACCAACTCTGTGCCGGCTGTCGTGGTAAGTCGCAATTCTGCAACTGCACCCTCTAACATCTCGGCTGCACGCTGTAACAAGCGTGCGATTGCGTTCTTCTTTGCCATTTTATTGTTAATATTGGTTAATGCTGTGTTTGGTGTATTTATCGCACCAATGATACCGAGAGCTAACGCCTCTTCGGCATCCATCTCTCTGTCCTCTCTCATTATAGAGGCGATTGTATCCGCGTCACTCCCGGTACGCTCCGCATAAAGCTCGATGAATTTTTGCGTTTCGATACGCAACTCCTCTGACAGCCTGCCAAGCGTCTCACTCGTCGCGTCAACACCTATCGCATAGGCAGGGTAGCGAGGCTCGTGTATGCAAAACGTTGCGTGAGGAGCAGAGTAGCGTGCTTCCTTTGGTGCCGCCATCAACACAACGCTTGCCATCGACGCACATACACCCTCAACCGTGGCAGTGATGTTTTTACCCGACGAGCGAAGTACATCATATATAGCCCACCCGTCTTGCACGCTGCCGCCTCGCGAGTTAATTAAGATGTCAATGTTGTTGTCGCTATCCGGCAAGCTTGTTATAAAGTCGCTGATTTCGGAGAGCGAAACATGCTCGATGCCACACCATGAGAGATACGAGCTCTCCTCTCCATCTGCTATTACTCCGTAAATTTTTAATATTGCCATAAAAAACCTATTGAAAACCTGCTCAAATATAAATGATTTGATTTTTAATGCAATATTTTGCGACTTAAAAAGCACTATCAAATTTTGATAGTGCCATTACAAGCCGTTATACTGCTATTTCTTTTTTGAATTTTTTTACCACTCTATAAATATTTGCGATAGATACACCGTGCTTGCTCGCAAGGTATTCCGCTGTAAAAGTCACTTTGAAGCCTCTATCTTTCATTGCATTGTATTCCTCGACTATAAAGAGCATGGCGAGGTCGTTAGGTGTTATATTGTTTCGCCCCATAACGCCTAACAGCTCGCTATGCTCTTTTATGAAGTCGTGAATTGTCATCGTTTTGCTATATCTTCAAGAACTTTTACGCGATTAGCTACCCGAGTTATCTCTTGCACGTTGACCACTGGCGATGGCATCATTTCAACACCTCGGGCAAAAGCCCTTGCCAGCATCTCCTCTCCCGTGGCGTTGTTGCTGCTCACCGTGATAGGCACTCCTCCGCCCATCTGATTGAAAGCCGACAATACGGGGGCAAACATCGACGTGGCTTGTGCCGTCATCACGCTTTCACCGTTTGATAGCATTGCCGGTATGCTGTCACTCGTACCTGTACCCTCACCTGTAACGAGACCACCGGTAGCAAATTTAGCACCCTTGACGGTAGTGATAGCCGTAGCCATGTTTGCGAGTACTGTCGCGATAGTAGTTGCGATAGCTGGGATGCTTGCAGGAAACCCAACGGATAACGCAGAAGATACGCCTTTGGCAATAGCTACACCAGTGTTAAAGGCTATTTCCGCGAGTGCTAAAACTTTACCTCGCTTAGCTGCTTCTTCCTCGGTATCACTGGTAGCATCTATGAGGCTTCCAATTGCGGAAAACATAGCAGTAGTAGCTTCTTGTAACTCTTTTTTTCGCTCTATCTCCATTCGCTCTATCTCCTCCCTCGCATCTTGCTCCTTTTTGGCGAGTGCCAGCTTGTCAGCTTCAGCCTTTTGCATTGCTGCATATTCCGCTGCAATTCTTTGCTGTTCCGCTTCGCTCGATTTACGATTGATTTCTGCTATCTCGTTTTCGCGTGCAGCGTTCAGGGCTACAATAGCATCATTTTTTTGCTTCTCCAACGCTTCTATGTCGGTTGCATATTTCTTGTTAGCCTCAAACGACGCATTAAGCTCGGCAACCTCAGCATCATATTTCGCATTAACTTGCTCGATAGCTGTATAGGTGTTATCTACAATTATCTTTCGTAGCTGCTCTTCATATCTTTCGAGGTCTTTCAACGCCTTTTCTTGCTCCCGTGCCGCTTCTTTTATTGCTTTGTCGTCGACAACTTCCGTTGTCTTCTTTGTAGACGTGACAGACACCGACGTTTGAACTCCGACCTGTTGCTGAGAAGCCTCCTCTATATTTTTCTTCGTTTTGTCGTAAGCGGCACTATATGCAGCACTGACTTTGCCGGGTATCTCTGTAATTTCCTTCAACCATTTATCCCACGCATCACCTACGTTAGACCAATTAAAGGTGATAACGTTATATAACAAGTCGCCCATCGCCTTAATGGATTGCATCGATTCACCAACATATGTAAGAACGGCCGAGAACACCGCACTTATTTCCGCACCGAATTTAAGAACTCCGTTAATTATTCCCGTAAGATATGTATTAAGGAACGTTTTGCCTTGCGTCATCAGGTCGTCGAAGCTCTCCCCCATGCCTCCGAATAGCTGATTAGTTGCTTTTTGCAACTCTATTTGACTTTCGAGGTAGTCATCTTGTAGCTGAGCATAATCCCCTGCTTTGCCTTTCACTTCGTCAAGGTCGGTTGATATATCTTTGAGCGTCTTCAAATACTGCAAGCCAGCATCCTCACCTGCACCTCCAAAGATGTCTGCTACCGCAGTGCCGACTTCTTGACTTGTCGCCGGCAATTCGTTCAACTTCTCACTAACGAGTTGTATCGCGTCAAACGCGGTCATTGAGCCATCTGCCATTGCTTGCTGTATCTCTTGCCCCGACAAGCCTATGCCAGCCAACGCTTCATCGGTGGCTGTTGTCATCTCTCGCATCCTTATTGTCGCCTCTTTGATGGCGTCTACACCCTTATCGCTGTAAACGCCTTGCTTAACCGCTTCGGTGCTGATGGCAACGAACTCGCTTGCCGACAAGCCAGCCTCCTTGAAAAACGCAGGGTACTCTTTCACAACATCGAGGAATTGACCCGACACGTCAGCACCTGACACGAAGCCATCTTTGACAACATTTATAGCCTCATCGTATGTGATACCGAATTGTTTTGCCAACGTGTTAGCCGACTGCATCACTTCGTTGAAGTCCTTGCCGTACACATCGGCTACCGCTTGCACCTCGTCACGATAATTTATCAGCTCATCGCCAGAAAGCCCAGTAAATTGCTCTGTCAATCTCGTCGCCTCCGATAGACCTTTGTTGAAATCGAACCAAAATTTAACGCCCTCGGCTATCTTCGTTACGCCAAAAATAGTGAGAAATACGGGGTTGGCGGATAACGCTTTCATCGCTCCTCCAAGCCCCACGATTCCACCTTTCAAGCCCGGTATAATGCCATTCGCAAAGTTCATCGAGTCGGCTATACCCATCATCGACGAGCCGAAGCCTTGATTAAGTCCTAATACGTTTTTTATAGCCCCCTCATAATTTCCGACGTTGCGATAAAATCTACCGGTTGCCTCCTCACTTCCTTTTATCTCGTCAGTGATGGCTGCTATTCGGTCTCGAAGTTCTGTCCCCTCCATGCCCTCACGCTGTGCCTTGCCGAGGCTGTCGTATTCATTCGTCAACCTCGACAACTCAGCACGCAACGACTTCAAGCTACCCTCGTTGTTCATGTTCTCACGCACCGTGTTTGCGACCACTCTGTTAAGGTCACTCATCGAGCGTTTGTACTCCGTTGTCTCGGCATTGGTGGCTGCTATCTCCTCCGAGAGAGCTTGCATCTGCTCAGCGTAGTCATCGGACGACTTGTCAAGCTCCTTAATTGCTTTTTGCAGCTCCTTAACATGTTGCTTGTTGTCGTCAATTTTTCGCGATAAGTCAGCAATCTTCTTAATTGCTGCTCCGTTATCAATGCTAATTGATATAATTGCTGTTCTTTTGTCTTCTGCCATCTTTAAGGTATTTTTATAAGTTTTACTCTCGTTATCTCTCCCGTATTTTGAAGCTCAATTATAGCGAAGTGCGAGCCATATTGCGATATATATACCGGCTTTGAGAAGTCGAGATCCGCAAGGTCGAACTCCGTCAACTTGAAATCAGCAGATATAACGAGAGGCTTTTTTATAACATCTTTGTATTTCTGATATTTTTCCGAAATGATGGTGCGGAAATATAGCTCGTTGTCAAAAGATAATGAAGGTATTTCATTGCCTGCATCATCAAATACGCCATCAGGGCGAGCGACAAGTATTCTCGGCTCTGTTTTGATAAAATCCGTGCTGCTATCTCCGTCATCATCTATTGTAGTTAAATATTGACGAATAAATGCTCCATTAGTAGGGGCAAACGGTAAAGTGAAAAGCGTTTTATCAACTTCCAACGTCTCGTCATCAACATCTACATAGCCATCGGCATTTGTTGTAACTTCTTCATCTTCTTTGTAACGCATCCAATTACGCTGAGCATAATCGCCAAACGTATATTCAACGTCTATCGGCAGGATGCCAGCCGTCGCGAGTTTGCCACTCCAATCAATAGCTTTCGTTTTATCTATCGCGTCATCTATCGCAACTAACTTTATCAAGCCGTAAGATGTACGCTCTATATACCAGCCCATTATATGGCATATAGCTTTTACAAAGTCCACCTGCTTTATCTCTGGTATATAATCACGAATAGCAAAATTCGGCTGAGACGTGCCATCCGCACCAAGCTCGCGTACAAGGTCGTCATTGAAATTGATGTAATAATTTTTTAGCGGCTCCATATCAACGCCCGAGGTGTCAACTCTACCACTTGACATCGATTGTAATATGAGATTAAAAATAAGATGCACCTGTACAACTGGGAATACATACGCCTCGCCGCCGTTGTTATACCAATAAAGACCGTACAAAATACCCATGTATTTTGAAAAAACGTTTAAATTATTTAGCCTAATACCCGTTTGATAGGTTAACGGCAAATCGCGAAGTGTTGTGCCGGCATTTAGCCACGTCCCAAGCTCCGTGAAAACTCCCCATACAAGGCTTATTTCGTACGCCTCTTCATCTGCTGATAGTAAGGTAGCTCTGCCATTGACGAGGAGGACACCGTTGCGTCGGTATTCAGCCGAATACCACCGACGGGCGAAATCACTCGTCGAAAATGGAGCATCCGCGAAATTCACGACAAAGTTATTTAGAGGCGTTTTAGGTAGTCGAATTGTCAAGCTGCTGCTTGACGTAATTTTATCGATGTCGCCAAACAGATTCGACCGATAATTCAACGTTATATTTTCATCAGGCATTAAATCAACCCGATGCCCGTTTATGCGTAATTCTTGTGTCATGGCAGTTGAGTGTTATAGGGTGCGAATTCGATTTGTGCTTCAACCACTTTGTAATTGCCCGATGGAGTGGTAGTGCTTCCATCGGCAACACGGACACGATACCACTCACCTGTATTCCAATCGTAAGCATCTACTATCGCAGAGGTGTGTAACGTTTTAACGACTTTGTATTCTTCCTCCGTCACATCGGTAGCAGCTATCTTAACAACTCTCTTAACTCTGCGGCTTCGCTCGCTCTCCCATTCGTTCAGCACACCGTTTTCCTCAATGGGCATCCTACCGTAGGAGGTAGCCTCTTCCGTGGTGGTTGTTTCCTCGCCAATGTCGAAGAGCCAATACCAGCACAACCCTTGGGTGTCTATCCAACGTAAATAAAGCCCCTTGCCGAATGTATAACACCCCTGCTTGATGTTGTACGACCAGTAAGCCGTTTCCCAATCGTAAGAGAACACCGTTCCCTCAACTTGCAACTTCTTTATACCCGTCGGTACATCATAACGATACAACTGGTAACTCGACCCATAGCCGTTAGATACGTCAACTTCTAACACATGGCCTTGGCTATCTGTAAGTTCTATTACTGCCGTGTCGTAATATAAGAAGTCAATTGTAAATGGTAATCCGCCCCACCTACGCAAGCTATACGAGCCCCCAAATTGCTCGAATGCTCCGCGTGTGCCATTGATGCTGCAAAAATATAGCTCCATCATGGAGTTGTCATCCTCTATATATACGAAGATATTTTTGCCGAAAATTTGCAATGCTCGCGATATATCAGCATATATCGTATTGCCCGTAGTTCCGAAAGAATAGATAAAAACAACTTCTTCCGCTATATCTTCATCTCCAACATGTATTATCAACTCCGTAGTGGATATCCCCTTTCTCGTAATTTTCAAAATATTAGGAGACCACCGAAACAACACCATAGAGCTGTACTCTACGGTTAAATAATCATTACTACTTACTGCCATAACGTAATATGCTTTTAATGTTAATTAAATAATTATTTGCAATTTCACTCTCTATTCGCTCTATCGTCAGAGGTAGCACGTTGCTATATATATCATCTCGCCCACCATCGCGGTACAACTTGCTACCCTCGTTCGCAATCTTCCTCGCTATCAGATAAGCCATCGACATGTCGGCTGAACGTTGTGACCTGTTACCGGATACATCGGCATGCACCCCCTTATCTTGCATCCACTGGTAGATTATTTGACGGAAACCGGCAGGCACTCGTCCGGCTCTTCGTCCCGTCTCAACCGTTCCGAAAGCCTGACGACCGTAGAGAGTACCAGTTGCGTCGTCTACTTCAACACTCAAAGACGCAGACGTGCGACCACTGGCATTCGTGCCGGTGGCTTCCAAATTTTGCTGTATCTTCAACTTCGCATCTTCGAGTGCCGAAGTGAGCAAACGTTTTATGTCAATCGTTATCATACGCAACTACCTACTGCATCCTTAATTGTTAACGACAAAGCAATGCCCGACACGGCTACATCCATGCGGTCATACATTATTTGATAGTTTGCTTCCGTAATAGCCTCGAAATACCCCGAGCTGTTACACTCAGCTATAAATTCAAACGCTAACCTCTTCATGCGCGCTATCGTCGGCTGCTCTTTCTCCGCGTTGTAATCGAGTTCCGTTTTATCACAAAAAAATAGCAGGCAATTAGGTGCATCGCTGAATACGTTTTGCCAAACGGTAACGCTGCCCGATGTTGGCAAAACATCAATCAACACCGGGAACTCGCCATCACCTATAACAACATTTGCCTCATACATCGATGCAAAGAGGTAACGCACCCCTATCCGTGATGCTATCTCTTTGATTCTCTGCCTTACCACATCATTAGCGTCTACGCTGCTGTCGTTGCTGCTCGTAAACCTTTCGTAATCGCTGTTCATATCTGAAATTTTCATTATCAATTTTCATGCACTTATAAAATCGCACCCAAGGCATCGCCTCTGCTTCCGCGTGGTCGGTTATACCCATGCGACGGCAATACCAATCGAGTGTGCCAAATAGCCCGTGATTGAGCTGCTTTATCCCGGCTTGCTGCTGCTCGGATGTTGGCTCAACATTTAAATCAGCGAACAACTTACCTATCTTCTCCAGCTCCCTGCTCGCCCAATAAACGAAGCTCATCACCTCAGCACCATCTGCCTTGTTGACTTCCTCCACTGTCATGCCGAGAAGCAAAACGCACAATCCCGTTATATCATTTGCCTTTGCCATCTCTTGGGATTGTATCAACTCTCCAAACGACAACTCATATAAATCTCGCATCGGTTCTCTCCCCGCAACCTTTGCGGGTCTGCCGAACATTCGTAACCGCTTCCATGTATCGGCGGTTACTATGTCGGCATATCTCGTCAGTTCTTCATATGTCATAGCTTGCCACTCTTTATACTCGCTCTCCTATTTGGCGTCAGCAACTTGTTAAGAGCTACATAACGTATCGCATCGAGCGAGTGATTAAACACATCACACGGCTCATTGGTTATTACGCCCGAGCCGTCTACTTTCCATTTGTAATTTTGCAACTCCTTTCGGATGTTGGAGCTTCTTCGCGTGACACACAACGGGTAGCGTTGTAGAATCGAAATACCAACGCGAATACTATCTGCACCTTTCTTGGCTGCTTCGATTCTCGCACCATGCCTACGAAGCTCCTCTATGCTCTTTGGCTCTGCACTATCCGCAACTATCTGCACACCTTGCAATCCATTAGCCGTTATAACCCTATATATCTCGGGGTTCGTCATGCTCTGGCGATATAGCACTTCGTCAAGCCACAACTTGCCTTCCGATAGCCTAACCTCTACCAGTGCGGTTGGGTCATTGAAACCGAAGTCAAGCCCAATCCAACGACCTTTGTAGCTCTCCGGCAAGCTATCTACTATCGTAATGTCGTTATATATAACACCTTGTATCCTACCCGTTAACCCCCTGGCGTACACTCTCCACAACTCGGGGTCGCTGATGCTCTCTATCCGGTCATGCTCCTCCTCCGAGAGGAAAGGGTTGTGTCGATGGTCGGTTATAGTTAGCGATACATCTTCCTTGCCTATCAGGTGGTCGTGAACCCAAAAACGAGACGAGGGGTTGTAGTCGATATATATAGCTTTGCGGGTTCTGATTGCAAGCTGCCAATATATTTCGTAAGGTATGCCGTTTGCCTCGTTGACAAATAAGTAGTCACGCTTACCGCTTCGAGCATCTTGCTCATTGGCGTAGCTTTTAAATTCCACGAGCGAGCCATTGACACAACGGAGCTGTAAATAACCATCTGATACAACAAATAGCCGTTGAAGCTTAGTGTTATCCGAAACGATTCGCTTAGCATCTCGCCACGCCCCTACTTTGAGGTTCGGGACGTCCTGCCCAACAACAGTAACAACCTGCTTCGGCGTTGCCGATGCAACTATAAGCAACACCTGCAAAATGGTATACGTCTTGCCTGACGATGTGCCTCCTTGGCACACCGTTATGCGTCTCTCTGGCTTATACAACTTCCCAAAGAGTGGTGTCACTTTTATGTTGTCATCGCTCGGCATCTATTTCGCTTTCACTCATTGCTATCTCAGGTGTTGCATCGTTGAGTATGTTAACACCCAACGAAAGCGACCCCTGTATCTCGGCTTGCTGTTGCTGCTTGTTTTGCCATCGCTCGGGAGCGATGTTAGTCAAAAGGAAAATGGCAGCACCGACATTAGGCGGCACATCGACATCCTCCGTTATCTGCTTTTTAATTACGGGGTTGCCGTCTTTATCACTCGTGTACTCCGTCTTTCGTCGCACCCACTTATACCCCTTTGCCGACCTTGCAAGGCTGTCTACCAACTCGTGTTCGAGGTTAGCGGCAAAGTGCTTTTGTGCTTCCGCTATCATTTTAGCGAAGTCCTCTCGCTTCATCCATCGCTCGAATGTCCGCTCAGATATGCCGAAGTGCTTACTTAACGATGCCACGGTTGCACCTCCATGCAGCTTTAATCCGTTGCATATTATCCACTGACGGATGTCGGCAAACATTTCCGTTGTTAATTTACTCATCGTCATTTTTACTTCTCTTAGGTTCATTTGTAAATGGTGCATCTTCGGGGTATGCATCGTACTCGATATTACCCTTACACCCATATACTCGTAATATCTTCGGAGCTATGTATCTATAACTAATCCGATGATGCAATCTACCGCCATTCATCTTTTGCCTCTCTGCGTGTATAGCCGACGGGTACGTTATAGGGCATACGAGCGACTTGTTCAACAGCTTACACTCCTTGTATAAGTCCGTTAAGCCCCCAGTTGCCGTCACACTCTGCACCTGATTTAAGACCAATCCCGTACGAAAAGATGCTATAAAATACCCCTCGTTTAATGCTGCGACAAATTGCGACGTGTCGTCATCTTGCACACCTCGCTCACCCCTATATACATAAGGCATTAATACAAAAGTCGTATTCATTATTTTTGCACGCAAAAGCCCTCTATCCAATTCTCCTGCATTAAATAGTTCACCCGTTTGCGAAAGCCCGAACAACCCGACGTGATAACGCCTCATCATTTTCTCGACTCCTCCAAAAACAATCTCGAAATTTTTTAAAGTTGCTTGCCCTTTGTACTTCCCGAAAGGTCTGTTTTCGTAACAAACAGTGTCGTCATCTATTACCACATAAAAATCTATGGATAAAGATTTTGCGATGTCGTAAAACATGTTACGAGCTTGCCCGGCACTGCGACGAGCTTTACTCGGACGATGGATATAATCATATCGCAGACGAGCCTCCCTCATGTCAAAGATATGTAAATTAAAGCCGTATGAGCTTGCAACTTCCTTATAACTTTCAACATCATCCGCTTCATCATCTATAACGACATGTAGCTTATCGACGGGATAACCTATTTTCACGAAATAATTTACCGTTCTTATATTCTTTGCTCGGTGGTACGACGGTATAAAAATATTCGGCATCATAACTCGTTTTGTTTATTCGCAATCCTCAACAACTCATCTTGTATAAATCCGTCAATGCTTCCATCAACCAACACTAAACGCAATCTCTCCATTACACGCTGCTCCTCCTCAGAGGCATTAAATGCATAGTAGTTCGCTACATTTTCGAAATCAATTTTAATAAATCGATACGCGAAAAGTTTAAGTACTTCTCTCTGCTCTTCCGTTAATTTATATTCTTCGAGTGCTTTTATTTTCGCATTAAACTTCTCCAAATTAACACAATCAACGAGCTTTATATTTGGCTTCTCCTCTGGCTGGTAATAAATGTCACTAAACGAAACATCCGATAAAATCTCCGTCATGGGACTGCTTCCTGAATCCTGCGAGGATGCCTCACTCTCAATTGTTACTCCCCAATCCTCGGGCTTTACATTCCATCGCTCGGCTGCTACCTGTAATTCGTCGTAGTTCCATGAAAGATTTGCGGCACTCGTAGCGTTATCTGCGAGTGCCATGCGTCGCCCCTCTTCACTATCTATGTCGAGGTCTGTACGACGAACCACAACAAGCTCATCTCCTGTTGTGTCAATTATGCGGATGTTTTTGCGATTGAGAGACCTTGCAGCCTCCACGATGCCGTTGCCGGCGATAATGTTGTTGTCCTTGTCGACAACAATTGAACGACCGAAACCGTTCTCCCTCACCGACTTTCGGAGTAGCTCCATGCCCTCCTCGGTGTGGTCGTTGAAGTTGTGTGCGTCATAATGTAACGCGTCAATGTCATTATATTTGTTCATAAGCCTACTCCCGTAGGCGATGTAGGTGTGCGAAACAAAGGTAGCAATTTTATTTGAAAAGCAAAATAAAATCGCATTTTTTAAGAAAAAAAATATTTGATAATATTTTGTATTTTCAATAATAATTACTATCTTTGTAGTGCAATCATAGAGTGATTGCAACGGATAATTCCTGATGCCGAGAAAAGAAAGGAATAACCCCCAAAATCTTACACGATGAAATTTAGAATTGAAGTCGAAGTTAAGAATTGGAAATTTAAAGTCTTAACAATTAAGATTGTTAAGTAGTTTCCAAAGGGGGTGGACGGGGTCAACGTCCGCCCCCTCTTGGGGGTTATGGTGCAAAAGTAAACAAAATTATGGAAACCGAAAACAAAACAGAAAAGAAAAGTAATCGCGGAGGTAAACGAGTAGGAGCAGGACGAAAACCGAAAGGTGAGGCAAAACGTATAACACTTGGCTTCGTAGTATCGGAGACCGCTGCTAACAACCTCAAAGCGTATGCCGAGCGATTGGGCAAGACACGCAACGATGTTATCAATGAACTTTTAGAGGGGCTTATTTGACCCCTCTTTTTTTTCTCTCCGACAATAACGACATCACTTATACCTGTCAACAACCGCCTTAATAGCTCTCATCAAACACTCTTGCGTGTCTACTTTACCGGCAAGAGCTTTCGACACCTCAACGTCCATCGTCCCCTCAACTAGCAAATGATAAACGTATACGGGCTTTGTTTGCCCCTGACGATTGAGCCGTGCATTCGCCTGTTGGTATAACTCCAACGCCCAGTTAAGCCCATACCACACGATTATATTGCCTCCTCTCTGCATGTTAAGACCGTAAGCCGTCGATGCAGGGTGTGCAAGCAACACCTCTATCTCGCCGTTATTCCAACGCTCTACGCAGCTGTCATCATCCATCACAACGACATTATAACCTTTTAGTGCTTGCTTAATGCGTGGTATTTCGTGCTTGAATTGATAAAATAACAAAACGGGGTTGCCGTTTGCCTCCTCTATAAGCTCTGCTAACGCCTCTATCTTGCTATCATGTAGATGCTTTACATTTTTGTCGGCATCATAGATGGCACCGCTTGCATATTGCAGCAGCTTGTTGGAGAGGGCTGCCGCATTAACCGCAGATATAGAGCCGTCCTCCTCCTCCGGGAGAGCAAGTACTTGCTCCTTTGCAAATTGCTCATAATTCGCCCTCAGCTTGTCGGAGAGAGGTATCATTACATCGTGATAACTGCAAGCAGGGAGCGACAAATAATCCTCTGCTTTCATCGACACACAAAAGTCGGCTATCGCATTGTAGATGCGTTGCTCTCCATCGCTTTGCAGCTTGTAATCAAATACTACTTGCCCGTTTGTCCTGCCCGGTCGAAAATAATTTGCTCGGTAGTGCGTTATATATTTCCCAAGAGCGTTGCCTTGGTCAAGCAAATATACTTGCCCCCATAAGTCAATTAAGCCGTTAGGTGCTGGTGTTCCCGTCAAACCTACTACCCTCGCTAAGCGAGGGCGTATAGTTCTCATTGCCTTCCAGCGAGCCGACTTGTGATTTTTAAAACTCGAAAGCTCGTCAAGCACCACCATATCGAAAGGAATACGACGCCCACTATAATGAGCTACAAGCCATTGCACGTTTTCGCGATTCGTTATGTAAATATCTGCTTCACTATTTAACGCCTTGATACGCTGCTTCTCCGTGCCAAGGACGCGGATAGCTTTCAGATCCGATAGATGCTCCCACTTCTCTATCTCTTGCAGCCATACCGATTGAGCAACCCTGAGAGGTGCTATTACAAGCACCTTGCTTATTTCGAGGTTATATATCAACCGCTTTATAGCCGTTAATACGCACACCGTTTTGCCAAGCCCCATTTCGAGAAATAGCCCGACATAAGGCGTCTCGATAATCTTCTCTATCGCATAACGTTGATAATCGTGCGGCTTAAAAGTCATCTGCATAACATATAAGGCGTTTAAATTCATTCAACTTCTCTGCACTATCTATCACAAATACCTCCTGCTGACGTTTCCGCAGCTCAGCATGTGCCAAATCTTGCAGCTTTGTAGGCTTCTTGCCCTTGCTTTTAAGCTCTACCCAACATGTGCCTCCGTCGGGCAATACAACCAATCTGTCAGGCAACCCTCGGTGATAGGGGTTGTGAATTTTGATGCACATACCTCCGATGCCTTCTACCGCTTCGACAAGTTTACGCTCTAAATACTTCTCGCTATCCTTGCTATTCATATCTTTTGCCTCCTCTCAATCGCTCTTCAAAAGCTATCTTGTCATCGATGTAATATTTGGCAAATGTCAGTGATGTAGCCGTTGCAACAAGCTGCCCCCATGAGTTGCTAATTGTCCATCCAATTGACGCAACTCTTCTCACTGAATAGCCTCGATAAAAATACATGCCATCGCCCATTCTTACTGCTGATTTTTCTCTTCTTTTTTTTTCCATTATTATTACTCCTTTCTGCTCGCTTGTAACAATGTAACAATTTTTTTCTATTAATTCTATACACATGTGTATATATATATATTTTAAGCCTATTATACCTAAAAGTGTTTTATATATATATTATTGTTACATTGTTACAAACTTGTCTTAACCGCTTAATTTTTAATCCTTTATCGCATGTAACAAAATTTGTAACAAATCCGTAACAATCAATTATTGTTACTTAAAATTTGTTAACGCTTAAATTCTGTAACAAAAAAATTCCGTCATTGTTACACGCTTTTGTTACACCTTATTTTACCCGATTTTAAACGCCTGAACTCGCCATGAAATCCTCGTCGTCAAAGAGGTCGTAATGCACCTCGTTAGGTACTTCGAATACACGCTGCATTCCGTATAAAGGAATGCGACGCATAGGCAATTCTTTCAGCCCCATGTGGCGAAATAATGCATTTATATCTCTCGTTTTGTAACGAGTTTTATCATCGATTCGTTCGCCAAAGCACTCGGCCAACACCTCAACAGCACACACCGTTTCGCGTCGTTTGACACCCTGCATTTGCAGTGGGTCGCCGTCTATCAGCCATCGTCTGCGGCTCTCGATTGAACGGTTCGACCAATCAGCAGGCAGCAACTTGTTGATGTAAGTTGTGATGATGCCTATGCGTTCGTCGTTGCCACTCTCCGAGTTCTCGACTTGCCGCTCTCTGGACTCACGTTCGAGTTCACGAGGTAGGTACAACGCTTCGCCTTGGTTATAATAGTGATACGCCTCTGCCCATAGCTGACCTCTTACATGCTCGGTGAGGTCACTCCATAAGTCGTATTTCGGCTTGATAACGCCTACCTCTATCACCCACCAACGACGGTTGCCCGTGTCGCCTTTCAAGAAGTGTTCTTCGTTTGTCGTTGCAAAAAATACGCATTGTCGTGGATACGTCTCTATCTTCCTTCCATAAGCAGGTCGGAACGTGTCATCCGTTTTGGATAAAAACGCCTTATATGCTTCGACGCTACTACGCTTGTAATTCGTCAATTCTCCAAGCTCTATAAGCCATTTCCGCTGCACCTGCTCCATAGCTTCCTTGCCCTCAACGCTCGTAAAGCTGTCGCTGAACCATTCGCCACCCATCACTTTGAGTATTGTCGACTTTCCGATGCCTTCACCTCCTCGGAGGGTTAAGATGTAATCCCATTTCGTCCCCGGCTGCATCACTCGGGCTACGGCAGCGACAAACGTTTTGCGTGTCATCGCCCTTGTCAACTCACTATCCGCTGCACCGAGGTAGTCAACCATCAACGTGTCAAGCCGTGGCGTACCATCCCATTGTAGCGTGTTGAGGTAATCTCTGATGGGGTGAAATCTTCGCTTTGACATCATCGACTCAAACGCATCATATATCTTGTCCTTGCCCTCCATGCACCAAGGCTCGCGAGCAAGATAGCACCTCAGGTTCGCGTCGTCTTCGTTATCCCAATACGGGCGAGCCGCACTCTTAGCCCTCCACGGGAGGGACGATATAAGCACATCCGTGTGGTTGAACTCGTCACGTTTAAGCACTCCCCTGAGAGCCGCGTCGTTGGTTAATATTAACTCAATATTTTTAAGCGTTTTGAGGAAATTTCCACGTTTGTCGACATCGAGTTGCTTTTGCCAATCGCTACCCTCATCGACAAGTGTCGGCTCCATCACATCGAAGTCGGCACTCGCCTCTCTTACACGCTCGGCTGCCAACAGCTGTACAACTTGCTTATCTTGCCTTGCAAGCTCCTCCATTGCTTTGTAGCTCGGCAGCCTATTTACAGGCGTGTCGGGCAGGCTGTTGGCGTCAGCACCGCCGAAGCGATGAAGCCTAACAAGGTCAAAAGCGTTGCACAGGCGACCGCCTGCGGGGTCAGTTGCGTGATGCGAGTACAGATACATGTCATCATATACAACGGCTCCACCGGACGTTGTGCCTTCTGTATATGTATATCTGCCCTCTATCGTGCTTCGCTTATACACTCGTGGCAGATATTTGTCGATGGCATTTGCTATCGTATATGTACGGCAAAATGCACCAATAATGCCTGACTTCTCCGTCGGGTTGCCGACCTGCTTAGAGGCTTGCCTGATACGAGCTGTCACACGCGAGCTGTAAGCCCATTGCGTGCAGTCACGCCAGTCGGCGTAAGCACTTAACACCTCTTCAACGTTAAGAGGCTCACCCTCTTGTTCTCTGAAATAATACTCTCCATCTTTTGAAGTCGACGGCCAATACATCAAGCGGTGAGGCTCATAAGACGTGTCATCTACTTGCTCTATTCCTATATATTCAGCCACCTTGCGTGCGATAGCTTCATACTCGTCTATCGCCACATCACGCGATAGCGGTATAACAAGCCGAAGCCTCGGCTGATCCGATGTGTGCTTATGAGTGCTATACACAAGGGCTGCACAACTCATTATTAAAGTTAAGTCATCCCACATTGTTTGGGCAGCATTGTCGAGGTCAAGCGTCAAAATAGAGCGATGCACCACATTGCCCGACTTTCGGCTGCCTGCGTTGAGGTAGCCACCAACGAAGCCTCCTACATCTTTTATCTCGCCTTGCCGCTCTTTCGGCATGGCTTTGTACTCCGCCAACGTCTCATGCGTCGTTGTTGTTGTTGATAGCTTATGAGCAAGCTCCGACCATTCGACGCTTTTATTTCGCAGCGTCTTGTCGTGCCTGCTCCTCGCTATTGCTATGTCGTATGTTCTCATCTCTCTCTACTTTTTTGAACGCGTAGCCCTCCCCCGTAATCTCTAAGCATACACGCGAGAAGGCATTGTTAGTGTTGTTATCTACGTTTGTGCAGAAGTTGAGTAAGTCGCATTCTCGGCACTCCTCGTTGAGGTTGGCAGCTATCGGAGCATACACAACCCCGTTTATCGTTAATTTTATATCTTTCATATCTTTTTGCTTTTAACCATTCGCAAAATATAACTCAATGGTGCATAAACGTGTATTTTGCAATCTTTTATCATATCACACATACGCATTAAAGCGTTAAGTACAGCATCTTTGGCGTCGTCATAGTCGACACCACTAACACGTTGCATATGTTGAGTGCATCTCTCCATGTGAGGTAATAGGTAGTTATATAATAGTGTTGCATCTCTCTCTCTGATAGCTACCACGCAAAGCGTTTGCCACTTAATAGCCTCCTCATAACGCCTCATAGCACATAGTGTTACGCCTTTATATGTGCATCGTTTGGCTTTTCCCCTATTAAATAGAGCTAAGTTGTCGCCAGTATTTGCACAATATATGATATCTCGTTTCTTAACGCGACAAATTTTGCCTCCTATTACGAGGGTCGTTGATTCTCCGTAACCGCTAAATTTAAGAGGCTTGCCTGACGAGCTTATAACAATACCGTCGTCATATACTTTCAATTGAGGGCACCCATTGACAACTTTAAAAGGTATCATTTTCGGTAAAAATTACTCGCAAAGGCAACGCCTCGCAAGGGTAAAGTACTCGCCCATGAAGGGGCTATTGAAAATTCTCTCTCTATCTCGGTGAGGCAGCTATCCGCAGTTCTTTCATCTACTTCGACAACTACCTCATCATGCACATGGGCAACTATCTTGTATCCTTTCGCATCAAGCCTCAGCATTGTATCTGCGAGGCAATCCCGGGCAATTGCTTGCACTATATTTTCGACGATGCGACCTCCATATAGCTGCTCTTTGCCCTTCTTGCGATAGTCCGCTTCGGCTTCGTAAAACACCTTGCCATCTTTGTACTCGGCATTTCGGTACGCGAGATAACGCCCAGAAGGCAATGTGATGTACAGCGTGCCTTCTATCACTTCAAATGTAAAGCCACAGTACTTCGTAACACTTTTGTATCTCGCTGCATATATAGCAACGCTCTCTATCTCACGCCAAAAGGTTACGATGCGTGGATTTGCATCTCTCCATAGCTTAACAGTGGCAGTCATCTGCTCTGCCGTTAAGCCTATTTCATTGCCTCCCATGGCTTGCAACGCGTTGACGCCACCGTTGTAGCCAAGGGCAAGGTCGGCGACTTTGCCATGTTTATACCTCTTGCCACCATGCGTTATGTCATCTATTGGCACATTGTATAGCTTCGCAGCTGTGGCTTCGTATATCTTGCCATCTCCGCGAAATACATCAAGACGCCACTCCTCACCGGCAAGCCACGCCAACACTCGCGGCTCAACAGCCGAGTAGTCGCAAACGATAAGCTTTTTGCCTGATGGAGCCACGATGGCCGTACGGAGTAGTTGAGATAGCAGCTCCGTTACATTGCCGTAAGACAACTCCAAGGTGTCAATGTCACAGCTCTTCACTGCCGCCCTCATCGCAGAGAGCTGAGATGATGGCGTGTGTGGTAAGTTGTGCAGCTGTATCAAACGACCTGCCCATCTTCCGGTGTGCGTGCCGTAATAATGAAATAGCCCTCTCGCTCTGCCATCTACTTCGCTCATCACATCTAACATTGTGCTATATTTCGATGTGCTTACTTTCGCGAGCTGCTTGCGTATGGTTAACACTCGCAACACGTCGATGTCACGAGTGCGTGCTAAAATCTCGTCAACTCGGGCAGCATTGAGCGAATACGTCTTAATTCCCCTCGACAAAAGCCACTCCGTTAGCTGCTGCACGCTCATTGGATTGTCGCACCCCGTTATACGCTTCGCTTCGTTGACAAGTCGCTCCCTTACATCACCATCGATGCGTTGACAACGTTCGGCAAAAGCTCTATCTATCAGCACACCATTATCATTAATCTTGCCGTCGAGGGCGTAAACGGCTTGCTCATAGTCTCCGCAAGCTCTCCCGACACATGTTGCCTTGTCGAGTGCAATTGTCGAGCGGACATCTTGCACACAGTACGCTTTAAACATCGACCACATGCCCGGTGCATCACTCGGCATGATGCGTGAACGCATGCCATTGCCCTTTGTTGGCTTCTGCGGCATACAGAAGATGCGAATCAATTTCGCACCGTCGGGGTTTTTACGCTCCGAGCAACAGGCTACCTTACACGCTTCATCGAGGCTGCGAGGCAACCCCATGCGAGCTGATTGGGCGAGCGTACATCTCCACGACTTCGGGCTTATATGTCTTGCGAAATAGGCAGCAAGACAAGTCCTCTCGAATATAGCGTTATGTGCTATCTTAACAACATCGTCGTTATATATAGCACTTACAATGTCTTCTGGGATTCGCTCTCCGCTGGCGATGTCTACAATTTGAACCTCTCCACCATCTACGGAGTAGGCAAAAAGTAATAGCGAGAATTGCTTGCCTTGCGTATATTTGTAAATCCCGCAATTTGTCAAGTCAACTTCGCTATACGTTTCTATATCAATGTATAAGGTTTTCATCGCGTTTTCTTTTGTTATTTACCCCCTGCACGTTTATGCAGGGGGTAATGTGTGATTAAAATAGGTTGTCGATGTCATCTTGTGGCTCGATAGCCGGCACGTTGGCAAAATCAAATTCTGCTGTCGACGCACTACCGAGGTTTTCACCGTCACGAGTCTTCATGATGTGGTTGAGATAAGCTTTGATACCTTTTTTCCCGTTGACATCGTACGGAGCAAATGTCATCGAAATCCACCCGTAACAACCGCTATAAAACTCGTCTTTGTCAATGATAGGCTTCTTATCTCGTCCTATTACACCCGGAGCCGTTTTTCGATTTGTGCTTATGTAATAACTATCTTTGTAAGCTGGGTTAATTTCTCTACCCTCTCCCGGGTTGTCGCCGTCTTTAAGGGGTAATGCGAGGCTTTCAAATGTGCGATTTCTGAACATGCCTTGTTTTTCCTCTTCGTATACCGTTCTTATTTTTTCGCTTATCTCATTAATTATATGAGTGTCTCTTTTGCTTATAACAGCTACGACGCTGTATTTCGGGTTAACGTCGCCCCACGGCTCAAAAACGTGTGCGTAACTAAATCGAACCTCGCCGACTACTGCTTTTCGTGTTGTATTCTTTGCCATAATAAAATACTTTTAATTGGTTAATATTAAAGATGTTAAATGTTGATATTCAAAAAATCGACCGTTGCATAGATAGCCTCCCTTTTGTCATCTTCCGATACGAGTGTTGGCTTGCCCGACGGCTTTGTGATGAAGCTTCCATACTGCTCAACTATTGTCTTTTTGCCGAGTAGCTTTTCCAGCTCTCCGAGAGATATAAGTGTCGTCTTCGTTACAACGCTCTCATCTACTC
>JAZUNC010000017.1:0-3925 GCA_045603945.1 Acutalibacteraceae bacterium
CAGAAGCTCCGTATTGAAGATTCTCTTGCAGCTACCAAGGCAGCAGTTGAAGAAGGTATTGTTGCAGGTGGCGGTACAGCCCTTGTAAATGCAATTCCCTCTGTTAAGGCTCTTCTTGAGGAAACCGACGGTGATGAGAAGACAGGTGTTAAGATAGTGCTTAAGGCTCTTGAGGCTCCCATCCGTCAAATCGCTTTCAACGCAGGACTTGAGGGCTCTGTGATTATCGATAAAATCGTTGCCGACGGCAAGGCAAACTTCGGCTTTGACGCTTATAACGAAACCTATGTTGATATGATTGAAGCAGGAATCGTAGACCCAACTAAGGTTACCCGTTCTGCTCTTCAGAATGCCGCATCAGTAGCATGTATGGTGCTCACTACCGAGACCCTTGTTGCAGAAAACAAGGAGGATGCAAAGGCAAGTAAAGCAGCCGCAGCCGCTGCAGCAGCCGCAGGCGGCGGAATGTATTAAAAAACAAAGAAACAACTCCCCACAGGGAGTTGTCTCTTTGTTTAGGGAAAGGGAAAAAGGGAAAATGGAACTAGGGAAAGCGGATGCCTACACAAAAATCTCTGCGGCGACCGTGGTAGGGGACGGGTTGCCCGTCCCGTTTTCGCATTTTTGCTTTAAAGTGCTTAAAAGTACACGGTCAAAATTAATTTGACAAAACAAAAACTATTGCATTAATCTTTCCAAAATAGTATAATAATTATGTATTTTGTAAAAACTTCTTCCAATAATAAACTTAACGGAGGTTGTTTTATGAATACTAATAATTATCAGCTAAATAACGATGTTTCCGAGGGTGGTGAAGATACCACTCTTTTCGACCAAATAAAAGAATGTGCATCCATCACCGCATCCGACGGTAAGCATATTATACAGTGCCTTACAATAATCGGAGAAATAGAGGGTCACGTGGTTTCTTCCTCTCAGAATAAAACCACTAAGTACGAGCATATCATCCCTCAGCTTGTGGCTATCGAAGAAAGCACAAATATTCAGGGCTTGCTTGTTATTCTTAATACGGTCGGCGGAGATGTGGAAGCAGGGCTTGCTATCGCAGAGCTTATTGCGGGTATGAAGAAGCCCACGGTTTCTCTTGTTCTGGGCGGTGCACATTCCATCGGTATTCCTTTAAGCGTTGCGGCAAAAAAGAGCTTTATCGTGCCTAGTGCCACAATGACCGTTCACCCTGTTAGAATGACAGGGATGGTTTTGGGGGTGCCTCAAATGCTACGCCATTTCGAGCGTATACAGGACAGGATAATCGCCTTTGTAACCAAAAATTCCGAAATCACTAAAGATTGCTTCTCTTCACTTATGATGAATGTGGGAGAAATGGTGAACGACGTTGGCTCGATTCTCGACGGAGAAAAGGCTGTGAAGGTGGGTCTTATAGATAACATCGGAAGTCTTTCAGATGCGATAGATACACTCTATAAAATGATAGACGAGCAGGGTGCTGAGTAACTCGGTACCCTGATACATAAATTTTTAAGGAGAAATACATAAATGGCGGCTAAAAAAGGCTCAACTGCAAAAAAAAGCAGCAGGGGAAAAACACCCCAAAAATCCAATCAAAAACCTGTGATTGCACTGGTTTTGTTTGCGGCATCATTATTTATTCTTGCCGTAACCTTTATTCCTGGCGAAAATCTCTGGAATGAACTGAGAAATTTCTTTTTTGGTCTTTTCGGTGTCCTCGCCTACGCTTTTCCGTTTTTTATCATAGCTTTGGCTGTGTTCTATGCGATGGATAAGCTTAAAGGTCTGGTGACTCTGCGTTTTATAGAAATAGGTGTTTTAGCACTGCTTATTGACGGTGCTATTGACCTGTTTTTACCCCGAACAGCAGGACAAACCTTTACACAGCACCTTTCCGCTGTATATACAAACGGTGCGGCACTTAAAAGCGGAGGCTTCTTCGGCGGACTTATAGGCGAACCTCTCTATCTTGCCTTTGGTAAGGTGGGGGCATTGGTTACGGTATTTTTGCTGATTTTTGTTTTCCTTATGCTTATTACGGGAACTACTCTTGTAACCCTTTTCAGAAAGATGCAAAGCTCTGCAAAATCGGTTAAAAATACATATAATGAGTTTAAAGAAACGGTTGAAGAACAGCGTAATGCCCGTCGTGCAGAACAGATTGACATCCCCCTTGACGAGCCTGTAGGTGCAGTAGTCACCGAGGGGATGAACGAGAAACAACGCAAGGTAATAAGCACTTATAAGGATATTGAACTACCTCCTCTGCCCGAGGATGAGGATGCACCTGACGAGCAGACAAGCTTCACATTAGATGAGGCGCTTGTTGCAGCAGGGGAAGAGGCTGAGTCTTCATATAATGAAAATAAAGAAGATAAAAAGGCTGACAATACACCCTTAGAGCCTGTTGAAATCGATACCGATACCATTGCAATGGAGCAGGAGGATTATAAATTCCCGCCCATCGACCTGCTTAAGGGCATTACAACCAAAAGTGCCGCTGCCGAACAGGCAGAGCTCGAAAATACCGCTCAGCGTTTGGTAGACACCCTTAAAAGCTTTGGTGTTGAAACCCGAATTGTCGACATTTCACGCGGACCTACCGTCACCCGTTATGAGCTTCAGCCCAGTTCGGGTGTTAAGATAAGTAAAATTACCAACCTTGCCGACGATATTGCTCTAAACCTTGCAACAGCAGGTGTGCGTATAGAAGCTCCTATCCCCAATAAGGCGGCAGTCGGCATCGAGGTGCCCAATAAGGCAAGCAATGTAGTACATATTCGTGAAATGCTCGAGTCTTCTGCCTTTACAGGCTCCAAGAGCAAGCTGACTATTGCTCTCGGTAAGGATATCGGCGGTAATGCCATTGTTGGAGATATTTCAAAAATGCCCCACGGACTTATCGCAGGTGCTACAGGCTCGGGTAAATCTGTATGTATTAACTCAATTATTATGAGTATTCTGTATAAAGCCCGTCCCGATGAGGTCAAGCTTATAATGGTAGACCCAAAGGTAGTAGAGCTTGGAATTTATAACGGAATACCCCATCTGCTGCTTCCCGTTGTTACCGACCCCAGAAAGGCGGCAAGCACCCTCGGTTGGGCGGTCAGCGAAATGGAAAAACGTTATCAGATGTTTGCCGCAAGCGGTGTTCGTGACGTTGACGGCTATAACCGCGTTGCAGAGGCAGACCCCGATATGATAAAGCTTCCCAGAATTGTTATCATTGTCGACGAGCTTGCCGACCTTATGATGACCGCACCCATGGAAGTAGAGGATTCTATTAACCGAATTGCCGCAAAGGCGCGTGCCGCAGGAATGCACCTTATCATTGCAACCCAGCGTCCCTCGGTTGATGTTGTGACGGGTGTAATTAAAGCCAATATCCCGTCCCGAATAGCTTTTGCCGTATCCTCACAAATCGACAGCCGTACTATTCTCGATACCGCAGGAGCAGAAAAGCTTCTCGGTCGTGGCGATATGCTCTTTAGTCCCGTTGGTGCAACCAAGCCTTCAAGAATACAGGGCTGCTTCGTAAGCGACGAGGAGGTAGAGTCTGTTGTAGACTTTATTAAGGGCAGACATACCACAGAATATGACAGTGCAATAATGGAGGATATTGAAAACCGAGCTATTGCAAGTAATAAGGATAAGGGAAGCTCAGGCGGAGCAAACGATGGCATAGATGATAGCGATCCTATGCTGCAGGCAGCTATTGAGTTTGTTGTAGAAAGCGGTCAGGCATCAACCTCAATGCTTCAAAGACGTTTAAAGCTTGGCTATGCCCGTGCCGCCCGTATCGTGGACCAGCTGGAGTCGCTGGGTATCGTGGCCGAGGGTTCGGGTGCCAAGCCCCGCAATTTCCTGAAAGCACGGCAGGAGATCTATGAAATTCTGGACAGCGCTCCGGAGGGAGATGATGAGTAATATGAAG
>JAZUNC010000018.1:0-3046 GCA_045603945.1 Acutalibacteraceae bacterium
TTTCGACGGTGCAATTTATTCAACCTTTGCTACTGAAAAGTTGTGTGAAATTATGCTTATGGATTCCGCACACATTCAAAGCTTTGAAGCAGAATGGCGGAACAGAAAAGCAAAAAGGTCGGGTAAGGAAGAATACGTTCCGCTTTATACCGCAGAAGACGTTTTGGCAACAATGAAAAAATTTGTTGGCTGCAGTTACAACAAAGATATTAAGCTTTGCGACAGCATTTCGATTAAATTTATTGATTCGGGACATCTTTTAGGCTCTGCAAGTATTGAAATAACCGCTACCGAAAACGGTGTTAAAAAGGTAATTGTTTTTTCGGGCGATATTGGCAACATTTCAAGACCGCTTATTAACGACCCTGTTAAACCAAAGGAAGCCGACGTGGTAATTGTTGAGTCAACCTATGGCAACAGAACTCACGGAGATAGACCCGATTATTTATCACAGCTGACAAGAATTGTTCAAGAAACCTTGGACCGTGGTGGAAACGTGATTATCCCCTGCTTTGCCATTGGCAGAACACAGGAAATGCTTTATATTCTACGGGAAATCAAACATAAAGGTCTTGTAAAAGGGCATCCTCACTTTCCCGTATATGTTGACAGCCCTCTTGCCGCCGAGGCTACCGCAATATTTATGCAGTGCAGTCCTGTCTGCTTTGACGACGCAACATTAGCACTTTTAAAGCAGGGAATAAATCCAATCTGGTTTGACGATATTCGTATGACCATTACCTCAGACGAGTCGAAAATGATTAATTTCGACCCAAGCCCCAAGGTAATAATATCTGCCAGCGGAATGTGCGAGGCTGGACGTATCCGCCACCATTTAAAGCATAACCTGTGGAAAGAGAATAATATAGTATTGTTTGTGGGCTATCAGGCAGAGGGCTCTCTGGGCAGAAGACTTTTAAACGGTGAGAAAACCGTAACCCTTTTTGGGGAGGATATTTCGGTTAACGCACAGATATGTGAACTTCAAGGCACAAGCGGTCATGCCGATAAGCAGGGACTTCTAAATTGGTTATCAGGTTTTAAGTCGAAGCCCTCACTCGTGTTCGTAAACCACGGTGATGACGACTCCTGTAAGGAGTTTACTCAAACCCTTGTGGATATGGGATATAAAGCCGAAGCACCCTACAGCGGTACCGAGTTCGACCTTGCAAACGGAAATATGACCGTATTCACTCAAGGAAAACCTGTCGACCGCGTAAGCCTTTATAAGGGAACTGCCCGTGCCGATATGCTTTTTGGCGAGCTTGTAGCCGAGGCAGAAAAGCTCGTACGGCTTGTTAAGGGTAGACGAGGCAGACCGAATAAAGATAACGCAAAGCTCACCTCTCAGATAAGAGAGCTTATTAACAAATGGAAAGACTGATTTTGGAGGCAATTTATGAGAATATGTGTATACGGAGCGGCATCCCCGACAATTGACCCCTCATTTATCAAAAAGGTTGAGGAAATGGGCAGGGAAATGGTAAAACGCGGACACTCGCTGGTCTTCGGCGGAGGTGCTAACGGACTTATGGGGGCTACAGCCCGCGGTGTAAAAGAGCAGGGCGGCCACATTTTAGGGGTTATTCCCAGCTTCTTTGCCGATGAGCAAATAGAGGCTGTGTGCGATTTCTGCGATGAGCTTATAGAGCCTGATACTATGCGTGAGCGTAAGCAGATAATGGAGGATAATGCCGAAGCCTTTATAGTCGTACCCGGTGGTATTGGTACCTTTGAAGAATTTTTCGAGATACTTACATCTAAACAGCTCTGCCGACATAATAAACCGATAGCTCTATACAATTTACAGGGCTATTTTTCCGAGCTTAATATAATGATGGAGCAGGCGGTACAAAAGGAGTTTGTCCGTGAGGATTGCCTTGAGCTTTATAAGGTTACAGACGATTTGGAAGAGATGTTTGGCTATATTGAGGCACCCCAACCTGTAAGAACGGTTAAAGATCTTAAGGACGGATAAAAGGGCTACTCGCTAAGCACAGACTTAAATAAAACTGAATAATACAAATAAAACAAGAGGTTTTGCATACATAAATTGTATTGCAAAACCTCTTTTGATATTTACATTTCAAATTCTGCTGCAAACTGTGCAAAGGTAGCATCGTAAATAGCGTCAGAAATTTTATCCAGCTCTATTTCGGTTTCTTCACCGTTTTCCATGCATTTAAGTTTGGCTTTTCCGCTTTCAAGCTCGCTATCGCCCAAAACTATTGTGAAACGGGCACCAAGCTTATTAGCATAACGCATCTGAGCCTTAAGCCCTCTGCCCACAATGTCCGTGAGAGCTTCGAAGCCTTCATCGCGGAGCTTCGAGCAAAGCAGGCTTGCCTTAAAGGCGGCAGCCTCTCCCATAGGTGCAATATAAATATCGCAGGCTCTGGGCTGAGGAAGCTCTGTTCCCTGACTTTCAAGCACCATAAGAAGACGCTCGATTCCCATAGCGAAGCCCAAGGCAGGCTGTGGTTGTCCTCCCATTTGCTCTAAAAGTCCGTCGTAGCGTCCACCACCGCAAACGGTAGCCTGTGCACCTATATCACCCGAAACGAATTCGAATACAGTGCGGGTATAATAATCAAGACCGCGAACTATTCGGGGATTTACCTTATATTCAATACCCATTCCATCCAGATGAGCTCTAACACCGTCAAAATGTGCCTGACAGTCATCACACAGAAAATCTATAACTGCAGGTGCACCCTTTGCTATTTCAGAGCAAACAGGGGATTTGCAGTCGAGAATTCTCATAGGATTACGTTCAAGTCTTTCATTACAGGTGCCGCAAAGCTCGTCCTTACGCTCTGCGAAATAGGTTTTAAGAGCTTTATGATATTCTGAACGGCAGGTAGGACAGCCGATAGAGTTAATTTCTAATGATATTTTGGTAATGCCTACATCGCGAAGCAGTTGATTTGCCATTGCAATCACCTCTGCATCAGCGGCAGGTGAGGCTGCACCAACACATTCAGCACCAAACTGGTGAAATTCGCGAAGTCTGCCTGCCTGAGGTTTTTCGTAACGGTAACAAGAA
>JAZUNC010000019.1:0-2064 GCA_045603945.1 Acutalibacteraceae bacterium
TAAATATTCAAAAACACACTGTAGGGGCGACTATCAGTCGCCCGCGGGCGGTCAATGACCGCCCCTACGAATCGTTTCCAAAATTATTTATGCAAAAAATGCTTAGTGAGACAGACCCTTTTGTTAACGGGACGGGAGACCCGTCCCCTACCGTATACGTAAATCTTTATTGCTTGGTTGTAGGGCGTGACGTTTATCTTTCGGGGTGTTTTAAGCCTTTTGGCAGTCCTAAAATATAATCGGCTGATACACCGTAAAATTTACAGAGTGCAATAATATCCTCAACCTTATATTTAAGCTTACCATTTTCATATTTTGATACTGCCGACTGCTGACAATTAAGGATTTTTGCAATTTCATCTTGTCCTTTGTCATTGTCTTCTCTTAATTCTTTTAGTCTTTCGATATAATCCATACATAATCTCCTTGCGGTTTATATGCAAATTATACCTTATTCCAAAATAGACTATTGACAATTATTCCACTTTGGAATATAATTGTGTTGCAGGCTTCATCTGTTGCGACACAAACTAAATACCCAACACAACAAAAGGCTCCCGATTTTTGTCGGGAGCCTTTTGTTACGGTGTGACAGAGGATGCCGCACCCTACAGATTATATACTACAAATTTGCACCTTTTTCGAGTGCTTCATCAATATGTGAGCAGAAGTTTTCTGCACCCACCATATCATAAAAGCCTGACTTTTTCATAACATCAAGGGGCTGCTCGTTAACGTGGGAAAGGATAAGGGTAACATTATGCTTTTTACATTTTTCATACACACGCTCAAGAGAATTCATAGCGGTAGCATCAAGAGCAGGTACGGCACGCATACGAAGAATTAGGCAGTGGGTATAATCTTTAAGTCTTATATCAAGAATTTTATCTGCCGCACCGAAGAACATAGGTCCGCTTATTTCGTAAACACGCACATTCTTCGGAACATCACGAAGGTCAATGCTGTCGGGGTCGTTTTCGTGGTCGATATACTTCCAGCCCGTAACGGCAGTTTCCTCACTCATACGCTTCATAAACAGCATTGCGGCGAGCACCATACCAACCTCGATTGCAACAACAAGGTCGAAAACAACCGTTAATGCAAAGGTTATCACCATTACTATAATATCGCTTTTAGGTGCACTTTTTATTACCTTGACGAACTTACGCCACTCGCTCATATTATAAGCCACCACAAAAAGAATAGCGGCTATAGCAGGCATAGGAATAAGCTCAGCATAAGGCATAAGGAAAAGAATTACAAGAAGCAAAACTACCGCGTGTACCATGCCTGCAATAGGGGTGCGTCCGCCGTTTTTAGCGTTGGCGGCGGTACGTGCAATAGCACCTGTGGCAGGGATTCCACCAAAGAGCACCGAGGCAATATTTCCTGCACCTTGAGCTACCAGCTCTGCGTTGGAATTGTGACGGGAGTTTACCATACTGTCGGCAACGACACAGGAAAGCAACGACTCTATTGCGGCGAGAATGGCAATGGTAAAGGCATCGGGCAAGAGAGAAGCGATATTGCTAAGACTTAAATCTATTCCGTCAAAGGAAACTGTGGGAAGTCCTTTAGGAATAGTGTAAAGGTCGCCTATGGTATATACTCCTGCATCCATTCCAGGAATAAATTTTACCATCAACGCACCTACCACTACGGCAACAAGTGAGGCAGGAATTCGTTTTTCTACCTTTGGATAAAAGATAAGTATTGCAAGGCATACCGCACCCACCAAAAGTGCTTGCCAGCTAAATGTACCTATAGCCTCGATATTTGCCTCTATTTTCTCAAAAGTTTCTATAGGCTTAACACCCTCGGCATAGCTAAGACCTAAAAAGTCCTTTATCTGACCCACAAGTATTGTAACGGCGATACCTGCGGTAAAGCCTGTGGTTATGGTATAGGGAATAAACTTAATTAGGGAGCCCATTTTACAAAGACCAAGTACAATCAAAATGATACCTGCGATAATAGTTGCAAGCATCAGGCCGCCCATACCCTTTGCGGCTACTATTCCTGCAACTATTGTTGCAAAAGCGGCTGTAGGACCTGCAATCTGAA
>JAZUNC010000020.1:0-10528 GCA_045603945.1 Acutalibacteraceae bacterium
ACAGATAATACAAATCTTTCTAACATTAAAGTTGAAGATTATGTTGAAGCAAAGAAAACATTAAATACTGCTTCAAACGAAGAGAGTGTGTGGACTCAAAGCCGTACAACAGTTCTCGAGTTTGCAGTTGACAATATTGTAAAGGAGTAAGGTTGCAATGAGAAAAGTTTATATTCAGCCTGAGATTGAAGTTCTCAGTCTTGCTTCGCTAACAGATTTTCTTATGGGTACTAATGCCTCTATGCCAGATGCTGACGGTGATATAGACGAAGACAATCAGGGAACCGGCGGCGGTGACGAATGGGAAGAATGGAATTAGGCTGGTGAGTTCTATAATGTTTAAAAAACTTACCATAATTCTACTTTGTTTATTGCTTGTGCTTTCGTTTGCCGCATGTGGTAAAGACAAAGACAACTCAAGCTCGGATAATGGCTCATCTAATTCATCCGACTTGAGCGATCCAACTCAGGATTATGATGACCTGTGGGGCGATAATGACGATTTAACAGATGAAGAAAAGCAAGAAATAGAAGACTTGTGGAATGAACTTCTTGATAATGTTGATCCGGAAATTACTACTTCTGATAGTTCGTCCTCAAAGAATGACTCCTCACAAGGCTCCTCTTCACAGGGCAGTTCCTCTCAAGGATCTTCCTCACAGGGTAGCTCTTCACAAGGAAGTTCCTCACAAGGAAGTTCTTCACAAGGTAGCTCTTCACAGGGCAGTTCTTCGCAGGGAAGTTCCTCACAAGGCTCCTCTTCGCAGGGTAGCTCTTCAACAGATTCTTCAAATTCGTCTTCATCCAACAATTCATCTTCATCAGATGATAACTCTAGCGAATTAAATGCGTCCATTACTACCAGCACAGTAAATGGATTATTCTAAGCAATCCCAATTATATGACCTTTATAAAACCCCGACAAAATCGTCGGGGTTTACGCATTTTATACATTTTGCGGCAACAAAAGCCTCCTTTCAAGGATGGTATAGGTAAGATATAGTGAATTTACGCAAAATAATTCAATTTGTCAACAAATTCCACAGCATCCGTAGGGCGGTGCCTTGGTGCCGCCGAACTCGATATTCGGTTTGATATACAAATGATGCTTAGTAATAAGTAGGGGATGGGTTTCCCATCCCGTTTATAAAGAAGATTAAAACCACGGACTGCATATCCGTGGTTTTAACTATCTAACCATATTAATAAGCTTAGGCAAGCATTGCTCGAACTTTACTCCATACCAATGAGCTGAATCTTCTATGGTGTTTTCAATACAAATAACAGTAAAATCAGCCGCAATCTTTGCCGCGTCAAAAAGCTCTTTTCCGTTCATCAAAGCCCCTACAAAGGCAGAGGCATATACATCGCCTGTACCATGGCTGCCACAGCCAACTTTAACATGTTCATAATATTGTATGTTGTCATTTTCGTAAACAGCAATACCTGTTTTATTATCTGAAAAGCTTACCCCTGTAAGTATGATTTTGCAGTTGAAAAGATTTGTAAGCCTGTTAAACAACTCTTCAATATAGCTAACATCAAATTTTTCTCTATATTCAGTATCTGTCATAAAACAAGCTTCTGTTATGTTAGGTAAAATTATGTCCGCTTCCTTGCAGAGGGCAACCATTTCCTTTACATATTCGCCGTTAAAGCCTTTATAAAGTTTTCCACCGTCAGCCATAGCAGGGTCTATTATTTTAATACTATCCTCTTCTAAGCAGCTTGCCATAATATCCTTGACATAAGCCACCTGTTTGGCATTTCCTAAATAACCCGTATAAAGTGCAGAAAACTTGATGTTCTGCTTTTGCCAGCTTTTACGAATTTTCGGGATTTCGCCCGTCAGGTCGCGAAAGGTGAAATCAGGAAAGGCGGTATGATTAGAAAGCACAGCCGATGGGAGAACGGCAGTTTCTATTCCACAGGCTGATATTATAGGCAATGCAACGGTCAAAGAGCATTGCCCTAAGCAGGAAATGTCCTGCACGGTTAAAATTCGTTTATCCTTCATTTACTGCCACCAAAAAGTAAAAATGATTATTGCCAAAGCTTTCCTTTGGCAATAATCATTATATGTCCGAATGCTTGCGTTGTCAACCTCGTTTTACATTGCTAAGGTCAAACTCCTCAAATATGGCTTTAGCAATATTTTGCATTTCGCTAATATCAACCTTAAGAAATTTTCTGTCATAGGTAAGCAGTCCGTTGGTTTCGTCCTCAACGTCACTTACCTGTGTCAGCACCGTAGAACAGAGTCCTTGCTCGCGGATTGCAGGAATAATTTCGTTAGTGTAAAGCTTTGAAAGTGCCGACTTAAATTCATCTACATCGGTGAAAAACCTATATCCATAGGTATTATGTGGGTTAAAGGAATGACCCTCTATCTTGCAGGAATATCCGCCGAACTCAGAAAGAACAAGGGGTCTGCCGTCATTTTCAAGAGAAATCGGCTTAAAATAAATGTGTTCGCTAAGCACATCACTCTTATCGGTTTGGAACCAGCCCGAGGTCGCATCCCACACCCTTGTGGGTTCTATTTCTTTAACAAGCTTGTACATATTAACTGCATCAAACTGCCCCCAACCCTCGTTAAATAACGTGTAATAGCAAACCGAGGGGTGGTTATAAAGTAATTCTACTGTAGCCCTTGTGTCCTCAATAAAGGCTTTTCTTCTAAATTCGCTTGCTTTGTGAGAAATGCCTTTTTTAAACCCTAAAGTAGGCAGAGCAGTATCAATTATAAAACTGTAATTTCCGCTGTTTACAAGGTCCTGAAATACTGCCATACCGTATTTGTCGCAGAAGTAGTAGAAAAGCTCAGGCTCAATTTTAATATGCTTTCTAAGCATATTAAAGCCGAGCTCTTTCATTTTTAGTATGTCGTATTTTAGGGCTTCAGGGGTTGCAGGAGTGTAAATTCCGTCACTGTAATAACCCTGATCTAAAAGTCCGTGGAAGAAATAGGGCTTGCCGTTAAGAAGAATTCGGTCACCTTGCACGCTTACTGTGCGTAGTGCAAAATACGACTGTATTTTATCCTCGCCCGAAGTCAGGGTAAATTCATAGAGCTTGGGTGTTTCGGGGGTCCAAAGCTGAGGATTTTCCACCTCAAGTCTGAATGTGTCGCCGTCGAAAGTATATTCTTTTCCCTCAAAGGTAATGCTTTTGTTTTGTGCACCGCCAAATACAGTAATGTCAACACCGCTTTGGTCGGGGGTGAGCTTTATCTGCTTAATATATTCAAGGGGAACCTCTTCCATCCATACCGATTGCCAAATTCCGCTGATGGGTGTGTACCACATACCGCCCCTCTTGTAGCATTGCTTTCCCCAGGCAAGGTTATGGTCAAGCTTATCGGTTACCTTAACCCGTAAAGAGTTTTGTCCTACTTTAACAAGGTCGGTTATATCAAGGGTAAAGGGCAAATATCCTCCGCTGTGCTGACCTGCAGCTTCACCGTTAATGAAAACCTCGCAGATTTGGTCTACCGCACCAAAGTGCAGAAGAAGTCTACCATTTAGATTATCTACATCAAAATATCTTGTATACAGGAGTATATCATTCTTCTTTTTGATATAGTTTATTCCCGATATTCTCGATTCGGGCGGATAGGGGACGGTTATTGTGCCTTCTTTTACCGCTTTGAGTCCGCGGATTATCATAAGGTCCCACTCGCCGTTTAAACTGGTATAAGAATCTCTTTTCATAGACGGTCTTGGATATTCCTCCCAAGGCGTGTCGTGAATGTCCTTTTCAAACGGGGTGTCAAGGTCGGCAAATTTCGGCTTGTTATTTTTAAAAGCCAAAAGAAGTATCGGAAGGAGAAGGGCGATCACTGCAAGGGCGGCTAAAAAGATATTTTCGTTAGGCAAAAAAGAGGTTGTTCCGTCGTTGTTTAGAATAGTGTCGGCATTTTTAAGCACAGCGGCACCAATGGCAGGGCCGATAACACCAGGTATAAGCACCTGTGAGAAAATACGCAGTCCTTGGAACATACCTGCTTTATTTTCGGGTGTGTTATCTCTTATCATTGCCCCGAAAACAGCCATACCTGCAAGATAGCCGCACATCATAAACAGCGAACCTACAAATACAGGCAGAGTGGTTTTTGTAAAGAATAAAATAATATAACCCACACAAAGAGAAATAAGCGGTATAACACTTGCAAACTTAAAGCCCTTTTTATCATACGCTTTACCCCAAAAAGCAGTGGTAACAGAGGCAATTATAATAGCAGGTGCCATAATAAACACATAGTTTGCCATATTAAGACTTTTTTCATAATAAATTATTAGATATGGCATAAATACCTGAATAGAAATATTAAACACAGCAAAAGCCGCAAGTATAATATAAAGCAGAGGGTTGCTTTTTACAGTAGACGGCTTAAAGCCGTAAAAAATGCAATGTAAGTAGCCTTCCTTTGCAGGAACAACCTTACTGTCTTTAATTAGGAAAAGCCCCAGCACACCTATTGCAAGCACAATACAACCTATAATTGAGAATATAATCACCCAACTGTGGCTTTGCTCTAAATCGAAGAACATAAAACCGCCGAAAACCACTAAAATTGCCACCAGCGGCATCATAGCATTGATACCCTCAACCGAGCCGCGGTTGGTGGAGTCGGTTGAGTCTGTTACCCAGGCATTGAATGCGGCATCGTTGGCTGTGGAGCCGAAAAAGGTCATAATGCAATCGAAAATAATAACTAAAGTTACTCCAAGTGCTGCGGCAGAGGATACCATCGGGAAAAGAGAATTTATAACATCTGTTCGCAAAAATACAAAACTGAATATAGATATGCCCCACAAAATATATCCGCCGCAGATAAACAACTTGCGTTTGCCGATACGGTCGGTAAGGGCACCCATAAAAACAGTAGTGAGTGTAGCCGCAACTGCAGATGCCGCAACCATAGCAGAAATATCTGCGGCAGATGCATTGAACATTTTGTAGATAAATACGTTAAAATACATATTCTCTACTACCCAAGCAACCTGTCCGATAAGGCTGAAAAGGGTTACAGCACACCAAAATCTTGGGGATAGCTTAGTTTTCATAATTGACCTCCTAAAATATCTTCTATAAAAATCATATCAAAAATTTGTGTGAATTTCAAGTATAACGAAAAAGAACAGTTAAGGGACACCTTAACTGTTCTTTTCAAGACTAAACCATTTTGTTGGAAGCTGTGCTAAAATTATTGCACAGAACATTACAATACAGCCCCAGATTTCTCTTGTAGTGGGTATGTCGTGCAGTACAACACAACCCGAAAGCACCGCGAAAACCGACTCGAAGCTCATTGTAATAGCCGCAATGGTGGGCTCGGTGTACCGTTGAGCCACCACCTGCAGGGTAAATGCTACTCCGCTTGAAAGAATACCTGCATAAAGTATTGGAAGCCAGGCATTAAGCAGATTTTGAAGTGTTGCGGTTTCAAATATAATTGCAGGTACTGCCGCAACAATCCCTACTGTTAAAAACTGAATGCAGGAAAGCTTTACAGGGTCGGTTTTTTCGGCAAAACGGTCAACCACCATAATGTGTGCCGTATAGCAAACTGCACAGATAAGTATAAGCGTATCACCGAAGGAGAGTGAGAAACTGTCGGTCATACAAAGGAGATAAAGTCCTAAAGTTGCGATAACAACCGACACCCATATGTTTGCAGAGGGTGTTTTTCTAAAAAACAGTCCGCACAGGGGAACAAATATAACATATAAGGTGGTTATAAAGCCTGCGTTGCCTACCGATGTATACAGAATGCCGAATTGCTGAAAGCCCGAGGCGATTGCAAGCAGAATTCCGCAAACAGCACCGCCAAGCAGCAGGGTTTTTGTGCCGCCGTTGTTTTGCGGACGGTATGCAGGGTTGCTTTTTGCAATTCTATTTCTTATCAGTATTATTGGGATAAGAACAAATCCGCCGATAAAGAAACGCACCGATAAAAAGGTTAGGGGACCTACATGATCCATACCCTTTGACTGTGCTACAAAGGCACTGCCCCAGATAAATGCGGCAAGAAGTAGCTGTGCGGTGCCCAGTAAGTTTTTATTTTTCATATTATATGTATTTAACGCCTACCTTTGACTGGATGTTAGCCTTTCCGTCAATTTCGGTTTTAAAGTAATAAACAGTTTCGCCGTTTTCGTAGAAAGGCTCGCTAATGAATATTTCAATGTTGCTGCCGTAAGGTGCCTCACCAAGATAGTTTATATGGCAGGAGGACATAAATATTTTTTCTCTTTCGGGAATATAATCAAACAGCATATCAAAATATTTTGTGTTGTTTATATGGAAATTACGGTCTATGTCAGAGTATAAAACCTTCTTTTCACCGCATTTTGAAAGGGTTATATCGGAGGAAAGCTTAAATCGGGTGGGAATACCCATTTCTATAGGCTCTCCCGTGCCATAACTTTCTACGCTGAACTGACTACCCTTTATCAGTTTATGCTCGTTTATGTCAACGAGTGCCCAAATTGCAAGCCCTTTAGCAACAATTTCGTCCCCCGATTTAATAAGATAGCTTCTGGGGAAGGAAACGTTTTTGCTTTCGGTAGCCCAGGTTGAAACGGTTAACTGCTCGTATTCCTTTAACGGGCGTAACACTTCTACTGCTGTTCGGCTTACGATAAAGCTGAGCCCCTTAGCCATCAGCTCCTGATAGGTAGGCTTACAGCAAAGCATATTGCGATCCACCGCCTCCATCATATATTTAACCGTGGAGGTTGGTGTGGCAATACAGTTTGTATCTATGTCATGGGCAGTTACTTCGGTTTTAAATTCAAATGGCATTTTGTTACCTCTTATAATATATATTCAAACAAATAATAGACAAAGGGAGATAGTATGATAGCGGGCAAAAAATTCGCAATTTTGAATTTTGAAATCCCTGTAAGATTAAATCCCAGCCCCATAATAATTATCGAGCCGACACAGGTGATTGCGGCTACCGCACCCTCGGTGAGAACAGGCTCTAAAAATCCCGAGCAAAGGGCGATTGCCCCCTGATATATAAACAGCGGAATTGCCGAGAATATAACCCCTATACCAAAGGTAGAGGAAAACATTATGGAAGAAATGAAGTCGAGAATAGATTTTGTGTAAAGGGTGCTGTTATCACCTGTAAGCCCAGCGGTTATCGAGCCCATTATAGCCATAGCACCAACGCAGAAAAGTAGGGATGCCGAAACAAAGCCCTGTGTGAAATTATTGTTTTCGCCCCTGCTGACTTTAGCCGACAGCTTATCACCAACGGTATTTAGTCCTTTGTCTATGTTTATAACCGTGCCGATAACCACACCGATTACAATCGAAACCACAGCAATAAGCGGATTTGTGTCACATAGCATACCATCTATGCCTATGTATATAACACATAGACCTACTCCCACCATTACCGCCGTGTTAAGCTTTTCGGAAATTCCTCTTTTAAACAGTAGCCCCAGTAGGGAGCCTATCATTACAGCAACAGTATTTACTATAACTCCTAACATATTTATCACCTTAATTCTAATTAGATATTTTATCATATAGTACCGAAAAAATAAAGAAGAAATATCAATATTTCTGACCGTTTATAAAGGAGCTTGTCTATGTCTATCATTGAAATAACCATACTTTCTGTAGGTCTTGCGATGGATGCTTTTGCGGTAGCGGTGTGTAAGGGTCTTGCACTCGGTCGGCTTAAAATAAAACATTACATAATAGTAGGAGTGTGGTTTGGTGGGTTTCAGGCGTTAATGCCGTTTATTGGCTATATGCTTGGCAGTAGTTTCAGCGGCTATATACAAAGGTTTGATAACTACATAGGCTTTGCGTTGCTTTGTCTTATTGGCGGAAATATGATAAGGGAAGCATTCAGCGAGGATGAAGATAACAGTAGCGGCAGTCTTGGATTTTTTTCTATGTTGGTTCTTGCACTTGCAACCTCTATAGATGCCCTTGCGGTAGGGGTAACCCTTGCTTTTTATGAGGTTAATATTTTTACCGCCGCTTTATTTATAGGTATTATAACATTTATACTATCTGTAATAGGTGTCCGTCTTGGAAATGTTTTCGGAACACGGTATAAGCAAAAAGCCGAGATAGCAGGCGGAGCTATACTAATTGTATTGGCATTAAAATTGCTGCTTGAGGTATTTACAGGCTAAAAAATGAACACCATAGATTTATTTAACAAATCTATGGTGTTATTTATATACATTAATTACTAATTTAGTTTATTAATAATCTGCGTTTTTACAAGATGATAGGTGTAGAGTGCATCACCGTTAAGATTGCAACTGTGCATATCTACTGCGGTTATGCAACTGTTTTCGTAGGTCGTATAATAATAAATTCCCTTGTCGGTATTAATGCAGGAGGTGTATGCTGTGATTTCATAACTGCCATCTGACAGTCTGACGCAACCTCTTTGCTGTTCTACAGACCCGAGTATATGAAAAAATTGGCTCACACTCTCGTTTTCGCTTTCACCCGATATAGAGTTCAGCTTTACAAAAGCCCCACGCACAAACCGCGAGGCAGAGGAGAGGTCCCCCGGAAGTCCTATAGTCCCCATACCCCTACTGTAGGGAGTAAGCTCAATGCTTCCAAAGCGGTTTTCGGCTGTATGGGGTGTCAGGCTCATAAAGTCGCAAAGATGGGTCATATGATAGTCAAAACAGGGGTTATTGGTTAATATCCCTACGGGATTGTCATAGATTTTCAGCCCCTCTGCAACACTTTCAACCGTAATTGCACCGTTGCGGTCAGCGATAATCCAATGCAGAGGGGAAAGGGTCAGCTTTTCGCTGAAAGCAATATTACATAAATTAATTTTTGAGAGAAGCCGCCTTGTTTCATCAAGGCTTTTGCACTGAGAAAGAATCCAAGGAATGAACTCAAAGGGGGAGATATTGTCCTTGTCGTGCATAGCTTCAGAATAGTGTGCATTTTCAGGAAAATTCAGCCCTGCCATCGCAAGTCCACATTCGTTAGCGGCATCAAAATAAAGGGGATAGCCATCTACAACCGTTGCCATACCGATAATGGCATAGTGGCTGACTATAGCTGGCTTTGTGCGGAATTTAAACTTAAAATTCCGCGGGGTAACCGTAACGCGTTCATTGTAGGAGCACTCAATATCAAGGGTGCGTCCAAAATAACTGTCCTTTGTTTTATATGTTATAGCGGTACACATTTGCTATCCTTTCGGCTTGTTTTATCAGTTTTATTATACCGCTAAATTGATGTGATTATTTAAAAACTCAAAGTTTTATTTATTACCCTTAAACACATCGGCAACCTCGCTGATGGTCACAAAGGCTTTGGGGTCAATGGAGTGGATGATATTTCTCATACGGGAAATTTGAAAACGGTTTACAACGAAGTATATAATGGTTTTTTCGGAGTTTGAGTATCCTCCCGTAGCCGCAATTTTTGTCGTTCCGCATTCAAAGGCATTCATAAGCTCTAAGCTTATTTCTTCAGGCTTTGAGGTTATTATCATAACCTCCTTTGAACGGTCAAGACCTTCAACAATAAAGTCTACAGCTTTAAGTCCTGCCATATATGTTACAATAGAGTAAAGGGGAAGTATCCAGCTGTTCATAACAAATCCGCACACAATATATAAAAGAATATTATATAGCATAACAAAGGTGCCGACAGTAATACCGAGCTTTTTTGCAAAGGTAACCGCCATAACCTCAATGCCGTCAATAGCACCGCCGTAGCGTATGGTCATTCCGCTGCCCACACCCGAAATAATTCCTCCAAATAAGGCACACAAAAGCAAATCCTCTCCTGCAAGGGGGGAGGCCATGCTTACATCAATAGGCAAAACATCGGTAATCAGCCAAGAGCCTAAGGAGTAAACAGATACTGTAAAGATAGAATAAACAGTAAAGGCAAGACCCTGCTTTTTCAGTCCGAATAAGAAAAGAGGAATGTTTAAAATAAGAAGGAAAACAGAGAGGGACAAATGCTCGGAAAAAATCTGAGAAAGCAATATTGATGTTCCCGAAATGCCGCTGTCATAGAGCTTGACAGGAGCTAAAAAGACCGTAACACCAAAAGCATTTATGCATCCTGCAATAAACAGAAAAATAAAATTTTGCCAGCGGAGCTGTTTTAGCTCTGAAATTGCCTGTTTAAATAGATTCATTCTAAGCCGTTCTCCTTTAAAAATGATTAATTATATTAAATTACTTACTTTAAAATTTATTATACCATAATTTTCAGGTCTTTACAATAAAAAACGAAGCTATGACACACCGCTGATTGCAACCAACAACCTCTTGGGTTGCGGTGCCCAAAAGTTACGACTTAAATCAATGCGAAGCATTGTATGTAATCGTTTTCGCAGAAAACGGATGTAATCCGACGAAGTCGGTATGGAAACGGCACGAAGTGGTGTATGTAATCGAGCCGAAGAAAAGAACATACAAGGCTTTCGCCTTGATGCCATACAGTTTGCGATGCAAACTGATTACATACGCCTTACGGCGATTACATACCAAGCCTTCGG
>JAZUNC010000021.1:0-2940 GCA_045603945.1 Acutalibacteraceae bacterium
TCACCACCCGAAAGTGTGGTTGCAGGCTGACCTATCTTAACATAACCAAGGCCCACATCAAAAAGGGTTTTGAGCTTGCGATGGATTTTCGGGATAGGCTCGAAGAAGTTCATACCCTCTTCAATGGTCATTTCAAGAATATCGTAGATGCTTTTACCCTTATACTTAACGCTTAAGGTCTCGCGATTATAGCGTGTGCCTCCGCAAACCTCACAAGGCACATAAATATCGGGGAGAAAATGCATGGCAATCTTTATAATTCCGTCACCCTCACAGGCTTCACAGCGACCTCCCTTAACGTTAAAGGAAAATCTACCTGATGTGTAGCCCTTTGCCTTTGCATCCTTAGTTGATGCAAAAAGGTCGCGTATATCGTTAAACACGCCGATATAGGTAGCTGGGTTTGAACGGGGGGTTCTGCCGATCGGCGACTGACTGATGTCAATTACCTTATCGAGGTTTTCCACACCCTCAATGGTTTTATATTTCCCTGGGAAAGTTTTCGCACGGTTAAGCTTAGCCGCAAGATATTTATAAATAATATCATTTACAAGTGAGGATTTACCAGAGCCTGAAACACCTGTAACGCAAACAAACTGACCGAGTGGTATTTTTACATTTATCTTTTTAAGATTGTTTTCTGCGGCACCCTTTACCGTAAGGAACTGTCCTGTACCCTTGCGGCGAACAACAGGGATTTCTATCCTCTTTCTGCCTGTTAAATAGTCAGAGGTTATCGACTTTTCGCACTTTTCAAGCTCGTCTAATGTTCCGTTAAAAATTATTTCACCGCCGTGAATGCCTGCACCGGGGCCTATATCCACTATATGGTCGGCGGCACGCATCGTATCTTCGTCGTGCTCAACAACGATAAGGGTGTTACCTAAATCGCGAAGATGCTTTAGCGTTGCGATAAGCTTTTCGTTATCACGCTGATGCAGACCGATACTAGGCTCGTCCAATATATAGAGAACACCTGTAAGAGCAGAGCCCATCTGTGTGGCAAGACGAATACGCTGACTCTCGCCTCCCGAAAGTGTCCCTGCGGAACGGGAAAGAGAAAGATAATCAAGCCCTACATTTTTTAGAAAGTTAAGTCGAGCCTTTACCTCTTTTAAAATCGGCTTGGCTATCTGAGTTTCTTTTATACCGAGCTTGATGTTTTGGAAATGCTCAAGCTCCTCAACTATAGAAAGGTCACAAAGGTCTTTTATACTTTTACCGCCTACGGTAACGGCTAAGGATTCAGGACGAAGTCTTGCACCTCTGCAATCGGGGCAATCGCACTCGTTCATATAGGTTTCTATTTCCGCACGCGCCCAATCACTTTTTGTTTCTTTATATCTTCTTTCAAGATTGTTTACTACACCCTCAAATGCGGCAAAATATTTTCCTCCGCCCCATTCGGCATTACGCACAAGTTCAATTTTGGTGTCGCCTGTGCCGTAAAGCACAGCATTTCTTTGCTCTTTAGTAAGCTTATTAAAGGGGGTGTTAATATCGAAACCAAAATGCTTAGCCAGACCCTCATAATACATTGTAGCTATTGTGCCCGAGTTAGGAGCAAACCAAGAGTTTACGCCCCAGCCCGATGCGTGGATAGCTCCGTCTACAAGGGATTTTTCTTCATCGGCAATGATAAGTCTTTCATCTATCTTCATAAATATGCCAAGACCCGAACAGGTTGGACAAGCACCAAAGGGAGAGTTAAAGGAAAACATTGCAGGGGTTAGCTCAGGCATACTGATGCCGTGCTCCTCACAAGCGTATGACTGTGAAAAATGAAGCTCTTCACCGCCTATAACATCGATATGGATAATACCATCAGAAAGCCCTGCGGCGGTTTCTACGCTGTCGGAAAGGCGGCTTCTGATTTCATCCTTGATAACAAGTCGGTCGACTATTATTTCAATAAAGTGTTTTTTATTTTTTTCTATTTTAATTTCTTCAGATAAATCATAGACATTGCCGTCTATACGCACACGGGAAAAGCCCGATTTGCGAGCAGAATTAAGCTCTTTAGTGTGCTCGCCCTTTCTACCCTTAACGATAGGTGCTAAAATCTGAATTTTAGTGCCTGTCTCCAAGGTCATCACCTTGTCCACAATCTGGTCTGTGGACTGCTGATTTATTTCCTTACCGCATACAGGACAATGGGGTGTGCCTGCACGGGCGTATAGCAGACGGAGATAGTCATATATTTCTGTAACCGTTCCTACTGTGGAGCGTGGATTTTTAGAGGTGGTTTTCTGGTCTATTGATATGGCAGGAGAAAGTCCGTCAATAGATTCTACATTTGGCTTTTCCATAAGCCCTAAAAACAGACGGGCATAGGAGGACAAGGATTCCATATAGCGACGCTGACCCTCGGCATAAATAGTGTCGAAAGCCAGTGAGGATTTACCCGAGCCCGAAAGCCCAGTGAAAACTATAAGCTTATCGCGAGGGATAGTAAGGTCAACATTTTTTAAATTATGCTCCTTTGCTCCCTTAATTACGATTTCGGTCAGTGCCATAAAGTATTTTGCCTCCAAATAAACCTATTCATTTTATTTTACCACATTCTTTTTATAATAGCAAAGGAAAATATTAAAAACACTATGTGTTATAAATAAAACTTAAAAAACTAAACGGCGGGAGCAAGCCCCCGCCCTACTACTGCCGTATGGTTGTATGCAAATTCACAATGTCTCGCGGGACGTCGCGGACGCCGTCCCCTACGAATATTAACAATTATATATTAAGATTGCTCAGCGAGAGCGAGTCGCCCCTACAACACATCATCCGCTTTAAGTTTAGCAATACGGTCGCGGAGGTATGCGGCGTGCTCAAACTCAAGCATCTTAGCCGCCTCTCGCATTTCGGTAGTAAGGACAGCAATAAGCTTTTCCTTTTCCTGCTTACTCATTTTCTTTATAGGCTTTGTTTCGTCGGGCTTAG
>JAZUNC010000022.1:0-2217 GCA_045603945.1 Acutalibacteraceae bacterium
GGTTAGATGGGTTAATGAACTGCCCAATAACAACAGCATTATCGATTGATGCGGCGATTTCATTAGCCCTTGCAATAGCACCTGACATACCCTTTGCACCCTCGGTTAGAATTACTTCAGCACCATATGACTGCATTAATTTTATGCGTTCGGCTGACATAGTATCGGGCATAGTTATAATTACTTTATAGCCCTTTGAAACGCCTATGGCGGCTATACCAATTCCTGTGTTGCCTGAGGTTGGCTCGATTAGTGTAGCACCAGCCGTTATTTTTCCTGAGTTTTCTGCATCTTCAATCATTTTAAGAGCAATTCGGTCTTTAATAGAGCCCGCAGGATTAAATAATTCAAGCTTAGCAAATATATTTGCATTAATATTCTGTGCTTTAGCGAATTTATTTAATGCTAAAAGAGGAGTGTTTCCCACAAGTTCTTCAATTGAATTATAAATATTCAAACAATCAACTCCATCGTTTTATGTAAATATTATATCAAAGTATAAAAAGAAAATCAATACAATATGAATTGTATTGATTTGGAAATTATTTGTTCTTAACACCTGAAACCTGATACATAGATTCATCAGAAATATTTGTTATTACTGTAAGGTGTTTTGAGAATATATCTGCAAGCACGTCAGAGGGCAAAAGCTCTATCGAAACCTCGTGTGCACTGTTCTTATGAATATTATCAATATGTGCTTTGCTCATTCCGTGAGCAACGGTTAAAATTCCATTATCGTTTAATAAGCTGGAAAGTGTTTCTATCAGTCGTTCAGGATCAGGAAAATGCGGAAAGGCATTATATACAATAATCCTGTCAAAAGAGCCTGAAAAAGGAAAGTTTTCGACATCGCCACAAATTATTTTTACATTATTGAAAGATGAAAACTTACTTTGTGCAATCTTAACCATCTTGGGCGAAATATCAATGGCAGTAACTTCTTTTACGTTTCTGTTTAGATAATCGGGTATTAATACCCCTGTGCCACAAGCAACATCAAGCACATTGACCTTTTCAGATATTTTGGCATTGTCAAGTATTTTAGCAATAACCGCGTCATTTTTTATCATTTCTTCATCCCAACAGGAAGAAGCAGAGTCGAAAAAATCAATAATTTTTCTACTATCCATCGTAATCTCCGCACATTCAATATTATTAGATATATTATAACTCATAAAATTCTAAATTTAAGCCCCTGAGGGGGTTAAAATCTAAATTATAAAAACCTTGACTTTTCCAGAGGTTTATATTATAATATTTAGCACGCGTGATACAGTTTTGAGTGCACATGCGGGTGTGGTGGAATGGCAGACACGCTGGTCTTAGGAACCAGTGCCTTGTGCTTGCAGGTTCAAGTCCTGTCACCCGCACCAAAATTCCAAATTCGACCTTTTGGTTGAGTTTGGAATTTTTTGTAGGACTTGAACCTGTGAAGGTCTGCAGCGTAAAAAAACAGTCCGGTGGACTGTTTTTAGCAAAGAGCGTGAAGTCGGGTACCAAATGCGAAGCATTGGGTCGACAAGCGGTAAGTATGCGAAGCAGACGGTCAAGTCCTGTCGCCCGCACCAATCTGAGTGTTCATAACGGATTTGAGTTATGAACACTCGATTTTTTTCATTATGAGTTATTGCTTTTGTTATTAAGAGGCTTTGCGTACCGCTCGTTTGTTTTAAGCGAATGAGGATAATCTTCTTGACTTGAGTAGTCTAATATTGTAAAATCTATATGTATGCTAATATATTGGAGGATAAAATATGGCCATATGTCCTAACTGTAAAAGAAAACTGAAAAACAGTGCAAAATTCTGTGACTATTGCGGAGCACCTGCAAATAATTTGCATGCGGCTGTAGGTTCTCACAGTGCACCTGCTAAAGGTCCGGTTTCTTCGCTGTTTTCGTTTTTGGCTCATAATATTTCAACAAAGCTTTTTAAAGCTGTTTTAACTGTAATTGCTATAATTCTTGTTTTTCTTATATTAATTTCTTTGATTACGCCTAACTCTGGAAATAATGCTTTTGCATATATAAAGGGTGATGAGCTTTATTATTCAACTGTTTCTAAATCAAAGGGAAAACAGGCTACGACTGATATGTTTGACAAGGTTTCTTCGGTAGGCAACATAGAAGAATTAGTTAGATTAAGTAATGATGGTAAGCGATTGTTTTTTGTAGATAAATATAACGGCTCTGGGTATGACCTTTATTATAAGAAGA
>JAZUNC010000023.1:0-4985 GCA_045603945.1 Acutalibacteraceae bacterium
TTGTCTTCCTAAGCCCGCTTGGCCTCCGACTTCTGTGCTTGATAATATAAATCTGACAATCCCTGCGGGTAAAACGGTAGGAATTATTGGCTCTACAGGCTGTGGAAAGACTACACTTGTTTCTATGATACCAAGACTTTATGATGCCGACGAGGGTGAAATATTAGTAGACGGCGTAAACGTTAAAGACTATTCTCTGTACAATCTTCGCGAGGGTGTGGGAATGGTGCTTCAAAAGAATGTGCTTTTTTCTGGAACTATTGAAGAAAACCTGCGTTGGGGCGACCAGAACGCAACCGAGGCTGAGCTTAAAGCCGCCGCAGATTATTCACAGGCATCTCTATTTATAGACAGCTTTAAGGATGGCTATGACACAGAGCTTGAACAGGGCGGTGTAAACGTTTCGGGTGGACAGAAGCAACGTCTTTGTATTGCCCGAGCACTTCTTAAAAAGCCTAAAATACTAATATTAGATGATTCCACCAGTGCTGTAGATACTGCAACCGAAAGGAAAATTCGCGAGGCGTCTAAAAACGAGCTTGCAGGCTCAACAAAGATTATAATTGCACAGCGTATTACATCGGTTATGGAATCGGACATTATTGTTGTTATGAACGAAGGTCAGATAACAGGTGTCGGTTCTCACGACGAGTTGCTGACAAGTTGTAAAGAGTATCAGGAAATATACTACTCGCAAATGGACAAAAAGGAGGAATAAATATGGCACGCACACTAAAGCAACTTCAAAAACAATATTCCTCCCCTGCTAAAAGCGATAATAAACGCCCGATGATGGGTCCCCGCGGAAGAGGTCCCGGTCCGAGAGGCGGTATGGGAGGAAAACCCAAAAACACCAAAGACACAATAAAACGCCTGTTTGCATATTTCAGCAAGCATATACCAAAGTTTATTATTGTTCTTTTTTGTATGCTTACCTCAACCGTAACATCACTTATTGGCTCCTTTAGTCTGCTTCCGATAATAAACCGTATCGGACAAATACCTACAACGGTAGAAAACTCGGGAACAATGGCCGTTGTTGCCGACAATGTTATAGAAAGCTTTACAAACATTGGATTTATAAATAACATTATGTCAACCAGTCGCTTTGCCGAGGTGCTGACATATGTGCTCACTGCAATAATTATTCTTTTTACGGTTTATCTTATAGGTATTATCGCGTCATATCTACAGGCAAGAATTATGCTCTCCATAACCCAAAGCACGCTTGAGAAGATAAGAAACGATCTTTTCAACAAGGTGCAGACCCTTCCTGTAAAATATTTCGACCAGAACCCTACGGGTGAAATAATGAGCCGCTTTACCAACGATGTTGATAACATCGATATGATGCTTAACCACTCGCTTACCGCCCTTATTTCGGGTGCTGTCACACTTATCGGTACACTCTTCTTTATGATTACCACCAACTGGATGCTGACCCTTATCACCGTAGTATTTATTCCGATATTTGCCTACGGCGGTATGCTTATCGCTAAAGCCTCAAGGAAATACTATTCGGGACAGCAGGCAGCTTTAGGTGCTGTGAACGGATATATTGAGGAATCGGTAACAGGTCAAAAGGTTGTTAAGGTATTTAATCACGAGGATATTTGTGTAGAAGAATTTGAAACCCTTAACAACGATTTACGCGACAAACAATTCAAGGCACAATTCTATGGCGGTATTATGGGGCCGATAATGCACAACACAAGTATGATAAGCTATGCTATAACCATAGGTGTTGGCGGTATTATGATGTGTACATCAGGCTTCACTCCCGGTGCACTAACCGTTTTTGCAGATTATTCAAAACGCTTTAATATGCCAATCAACCAAATATCTCAGCAAATGACAGCAGTGTTTTCTGCCCTTGCAGGAGCTGAACGAGTATTTGCGGTTATGGATATGCAGCCCGAGCCCGAGGATATAGAGGGCAGTGAGAAAAACACTACCATTAAAGGACACGTTGAGCTTAAAGACGTCAGCTTCGGTTACAACCCTGACAAGCTTGTGCTTAAAAATATTTCACTCTATGCCAAGCCAGGCCAGAAAATTGCTTTTGTCGGCTCAACAGGTGCAGGAAAGACAACCATTACAAATCTGCTAAACCGCTTTTACGATATTGAAAGCGGGGACATCACTATAGACGGGATAAGCATCAAGGATTATCCCAAAGATATTCTTCGCAAGAATATTGCTATGGTACTTCAGGACACCCATCTGTTCACCGGAACAATTATGGAAAATATTCGTTACGGCAGACTTGATGCCACCGACCAAGAGGTTATTGCCGCCGCAAAGACCGCCAGTGCCCACTCCTTTATAACCCGCCTTGAGGACGGATATAACACAATGATAACAGGAGACGGTTCAAACCTTTCTCAGGGTCAACGTCAGCTTCTTAACATTGCACGAGCCGCACTTTCCAAAGCACCCATTCTTGTGCTTGACGAAGCTACAAGCTCGGTAGATACAAGAACAGAACGACACATTGAACACGGTATGGACCGTCTTATGGCTGACCGCACCACATTTGTTATCGCCCACAGACTTTCTACAGTCAGAAACTCAAATGCTATCATGGTGCTGGAGCATGGTGAAATAATTGAGCGTGGCGACCACGATGAGCTTTTGGCTCAAAAGGGCAGATATTACGAGCTTTATACAGGCAAAAAGGAGCTTGACTAATGGGTGAAATATTAAAAGCACAAATGTGCGACCTTGAAGAAATTCTTGTAATTTATGATAGGGCACGCAAATTTATGGCGGAAAACGGAAATCCAAATCAGTGGAAAAATGTTCATCCGCCAAAGGATTCTCTTATCCAAAATATAGTTGAACAAAAGCTTTATGTTTTGAAAAATGACGGTTTTATCGACGGAGTGTTCTTTTTTGATAAAGGCCCTGACCCTACCTACGAATATATTGAGGGCAGTTGGCTTAACTACCGCGACTATAGTGTAATACACCGAATCGCATCATCGGGAAGAATCAAAGGCGTTCTGAAGGAATGTGTGGAATATTGTCTTCAGTTTTGCGATAATATAAAAATCGATACTCACACCGATAACACAATAATGCAAAAAGGTCTTGAAAAGTTAGGCTTTAAGTATTGCGGAACGATATATGTTCCAAACTACGGACCTATGAGGGCTTATCAGTATGACAGATATTTGGACAAGGCTTAAAGCCGAAGAAAAGCCAATACTTCTTTACGGCACAGGTAACGGAGCAGACAAAATCCTTGACGAGCTTGAGCGGCTTGGTATAAATACAAGCGGTGTTTTTGCAAGCTCAGGCTTTGTGCGTGACAGATATTACCGCGGTTTTAAGGTTATGAGTCTTGAGCAGGCTGAGGAAACTTTCGGTGACTTTATAGCCCTCTTTTCTTTTGGCTCTAACCGACCTGAGGTTATCGAAAATGTAAAACGCATTATGAGTAAGCATACTTTGCTGGCTCCCGAGGTGCCTGTATGCGGCGGAGAAATATTTAACCTTGAATATGCCAAATGCCACAGCAAAGAGCTTTACAGGGCGTATTCCCTGCTTTGTGACGAGCAATCCAAAAGGGTGTTTGAGCAGACAACTCTTTTTAAGCTTGACGGTGATATTTCAAGACTCTTTGCTTGCGAAACCGATGAAAATAAGGCATTTGAAAATATTTTACGACTTAAGTCGGGCGACAGCTTCTTAGACCTTGGAGCCTATAACGGAGATACCGTTCTTGATTTTGCTAATAGAGTTAAAGACTTCGGACACATAACGGCGGTAGAGCCAGACCGTAAAAGCTTTGCAAAGCTCTTAAAAAACACAGAACAACTCGATATTGAAAGGATAAATGCGGCGGTATCGAACAGTTGCGGCAGTATACCCTTTTCCTTTAAATCGTCCCGCGGGTCGGTATCGGGCGGCAGCGATATGACAGACTCTATCAGCATAGATTTTCTTGCTGAGAACAAGAGGTTTGACTACATCAAATTTGATGTTGAGGGCAAGGAGCTTGATGCTATTATCGGCGGCGAAAAGACAATAAAAAGAGATAAGCCGAAAATGCTTATCTCTGCCTATCACAAAAGCGATGATTATTTCACTATTCCCTTAAAGGTAAACGAGTTTAACCCCGAATATAAAATTTATATGCGACATTACCCATATGTCCCCGCTTGGGATACTAATTTTTTCTTTATATAAACACAAAACCCGTGGTAACCACGGGTTTTAATTTTTAATAAAATGCTGCAACCTCTTGTTCGGGTTTTGAGGATATTGCAACATCAAGGGCTGTAAGATAGGGTCCTTTAGAACGGTATAGCTTATGGTTTCCAACAGACATTTTTGCAGTAACTATAACCCAATCGTTAGTTTTAAGGGTTTTTGCAGCTTTCCAATCACAGGCTATTCCGCAATACTGAATGTCGTCGGCACAGCAGGTCATAACGTGCCGTCCAACCACAAAAGTATCGTCTGGAATTTTACCGTCACGGGCTACAATTCCCTTAAATCTAAGGGTTTTGCCGTTATATTTAGACATATCGTTCATCATATCCTGAAACCAGAGAGCGTAGTCTGTATCTTCAATATTAATTACATCGGCATTGACATCAAAGGGCAACGGGTCTTCGATATCGTCGTATTTCACATAGCCGTATGTATATTCATACGCTATATCAGCACGGCGATTTGCTCCGCGGACAAGCTTATGCAGGGGCATAATATCATAATTTTCAGGTGTGCGGTTGAAGATTATCATCTCTGCGGTAGACAGCTTATCGTATACAAGCTGACGCATATTTGCGTTATAGGTAAGGGCGGTATTGGCATCAAAAAAGCAAAGCTCCTGACTTATAACAACATAGCGAGGCAGTACACTGAACAACTCCTGCAGTAGCCACATACCGTTATATTCGACAATAATTCTCTCTGCTCCCGTTTCCTTAAGCATATTCTCGATATTTTTGGCGGTAAGCTCAGATTTATCCTCA
>JAZUNC010000024.1:0-3556 GCA_045603945.1 Acutalibacteraceae bacterium
GAACGACATGGCTACGATCCGACTTCTGGTGTCCTCATTGCTTAACCTCTATCTCAGATGCTGAGGTTGTTTATAACGAGAGTGAGGGAAATTTCTGGCATCTTCGTTATCCTGTAAAGGATAGTGACGAATATCTCCAGCTTGCCACCACCCGTCCCGAAACACTGCTCGGCGATACTGCTGTAGCTGTTCATCCTGATGATGAAAGATATAAGCATCTTATTGGTAAAACCGTTGTTCTTCCTCTTGTGGGCAGAGAAATTCCGATAGTTGCCGACACCTATGTTGAGATGGATTTCGGAACAGGTGTTGTTAAAATTACCCCCGCTCATGACCCTAACGACTTTGAGGTAGGTATCCGTCACGAGCTTCCCATCATCAATGTTATGACCGATGATGCTAAGATTAACGAGCTTGGCGGTAAGTATCAGGGTATGGACCGTTACGAGGCACGAAAAGCAATCGTTGCCGATTTAGATGCACAGGGCTTCCTTGTTAAGGTGGAACCCTTAAAGCATAATGTAGGCTCCTGCTATCGCTGTAACAGTGTCGTTGAACCTCGCATATCCAAACAGTGGTTTGTTAAAATGGAACCACTCGCAAAGCCTGCTGTTGATGCAGTTAAAAACGGCGATATTAAGTTTATTCCGTCAAGACTTGAAAAGATTTATTTCAACTGGATGGAAAATATTAAAGACTGGTGTATTTCCCGTCAGCTTTGGTGGGGTCACAGAATACCTGCTTGGTACTGTCCCGACTGCGGCGAGGTTATCGTTTCGCGTACCGACCCAACCAAATGTCCTAAGTGCGGATGTGAAAAGCTTACACAGGATGAAGATACTCTCGACACTTGGTTTTCATCTGCCCTTTGGCCATTCTCAACCCTTGGTTGGCCTGATGAAAATATAGAGCTTAAATATTTCTATCCTACTAACACCCTCGTTACAGGATATGATATTATCTTCTTCTGGGTCGCACGTATGATATTCTCGGGTCTTGAATATACCGATACCGTTCCCTTTAATACTGTGTTGTTCCACGGCATTGTTCGTGATGCTAACGGACTTAAAATGTCTAAGTCCTTAGGTAACGGAATAGACCCCCTTGTGGAAATTGAAAAATACGGTGCAGATGCACTCCGTTTCACCCTTGCTACAGGAAACACCCCTGGTAACGATATGCGTTACAGTCCTGAAAGGGTGGAGGCAAGCCGTAACTTTGCAAATAAGATTTGGAATGCTGCACGCTTCCTTCTTATGAATCTTAATTCTAAGGAAGAAATGCCGCTGCCTAACGAGCTTGCACTTGAAGATAAATGGATTCTTTCTAAGTACAACGACCTTGTTCGTGATGTCACCGAAAATCTCGATAAATACGAGCTTGGTCTTGCGGTTGCAAAGCTTTACGATTTTATTTGGGATGTTTTCTGCGATTGGTATATAGAGCTTTGCAAATCTCGCTTAAACGGCGAAGACGAAACGGCAGCAAATACAGCACGCTCGGTACTTGTTTATGTATTCAGCGGTGTTTTAAAGCTTCTTCATCCCTTTATGCCTTTTATTACAGAGGAAATTTGGCAATCCTTGCCCCATAGCGGTGATTCCATAATGATTTCCAAGTGGCCCGAGTATACCAAGGAGCTTAATTTTACCGATGATGCCGAAAACTTTGAAAAGGTTATAACTGTTATTCGTGCTGTGCGTAATCGCAGAAGCGAAATGAACGTACCCCCTTCAAAGAAGGCTAAGATATGCATCGCATCCCCCTCTAAGGAAATATTCGAGGATGGTGCCGCATTTATAAGCCGTTTGGCTTCGGGAAGCAGCGTAGAGGTAGAAGATAGCTTTGATATGCCCGATGCGGTTCTTGTTGTAACCGATAGCGCAAAGGTCTACATTCCTCTTAATGAGCTTGTCGACTTTACAGCAGAGCTTGCACGTCTTGGTAAAGAGCTTGAAGCCGCAAATAAGGATAAGGCTTTCTATGAGAATAAGCTTAACAATCCTGGGTTTGTTGCAAAGGCTCCCGAGGCTGTTGTAAATCAGCAACGCGACCTGCTTTCCAAAACCCTTGACAGAATTGCTTTGCTCGAAGAAAGTATTTCAAAAATCAAGGCACAAATCTAATATAAAACCGTATGCCATATGGCATACGGTTTCCCATTTTGGAGTGATATAATGAATTACGAAGAGGCATTAAGTTATATACATTCACTTCTTGTCTTCGGCTCTATGCCTGGCCTTGAAAGGATTACAGAGCTTTTAAAAAAGCTTGGCAATCCTCAAAACGAACTGAAATTCATCCACGTTGCAGGCACAAACGGCAAAGGCTCTGTATGTACTATGCTATCTGAGGTATATAAAGCATCAGGCTTAAAAACAGGGCTTTATACATCTCCTTATATAGTGGATTTCCGCGAAAGAATTCAAATTAACGGAGAATATATACCTAAAGACGACCTTGCCAGACTAACCGAAAAGGTAAGATCTACTGGTGTTACCGTAACCGAGTTTGAGTTTATAACCGCCCTTGCAATGCTTTGGTTTAAAGAACAAAACTGCGACATAGTAGTTTTAGAGGTGGGGCTGGGAGGCCGTTTTGATGCTACCAATGTAATAAACAATCCGCTTTGCTCTGTCATAATGAAGATAGATTATGACCATACCGCAGTGTTGGGCGATACACTTGAAAAAATTGCAATGGAAAAATGCGGAATAATAAAAAATGGATGCCCTACCGTTAGCTATCCGCTACAGGAGAAAAGTGTAATTGAAACTATCAAAAAATACGCTAACAATCTTATTCTTCCCGATGCATCAAGTCTGAAAGTCCTTTCGTCAACCATCAGCGGAAATCGTTTTCTATATAAAAACAAAGAGTATGAAACCAAGCTGATAGGGGAGCATCAGATATATAATGCTATCACCGTAATCGAAACCATAGCCTCAGCAGGCGTTGCTGTTTCGGAACAAGCACTTAAAAAAGGCATAAAAATCGCAACAGTTCCTGCACGGTTAGAGCTTATTAACGAAAAACCTTTAGTTTTTCTTGATGGTGCTCATAATCCAAACGGTGCGGATGTGATTTCTCACTTTATGAAAGCTTTTAGCGGAGAAATAATTGCCATTGCAGGGATGATGGCGGATAAAAACTGTGAGGAATTTTTAAAACAGGTTTTACCCTATTGCCAATCTCTTATTACCGTAACAGTAAAAGAAAACCCCCGCTCCATTTCGGCGGAGGAGTTGGCAAAAATCGCAAAAAAATATTGTTCCAATATTTTAGTAGCACAGGAGTATAGCCAAGCAATAGACCTTGCATACGAGCTATCTGCCCGAAAGAAGCCTGTATTTATTTTTGGCTCACTTTATCTTGCAGGTGCTGTTCGCGAGAAGCTTATTTCTAAATATAGTTCATAATTTCGACAGCAAACTGCGACACACATATTATAGACAAGCCTTTATACTTTTATAGAGGCTTGTCTTTTTATTTTTTGGAGGTATATATATGAAGATTAATTCCACGGGAGAGGTGCTTACGGTCTATCTTCAAGGCG